>NZ_JBVASJ010000060.1:0-17387 GCF_057813935.1 Pseudomonas sp. F220 | reverse complement strand
CGTGACCGGCTGTTTCGGAACAGGCGGAAAATCGGTCACGTTGTTAGCGAAATGAGCGGTCACGCGTTAGCGAAATGGTCGGTCACGATGTACCGAAACGGACGGTCACGATGGACCGAAATACGCACATTCTTGGCTGGCAATCAAGCGCGGGTGAAAGCTGAGCTGGGCATGCCAAGAATGACGAAAGCTACCAGCAAAGCTCACAAGTCGGCTCCCAAATAGCTCCCAAGCTAGCGACCAAATTTAAAGTGCTGGATGCCAAATCTCAGACGGCAAAATACACCAGAGTCGCTTAGACGCTAGTGACAGGGATGGGATTGGGAAGATGCAGCGGATTTTGAAGTGGTGCCCCGAGCCGGAATCGAACCGGCACGCCCTGCGGCGGCAGATTTTAAGTCTGATGTGTCTACCAATTTCACCATCGGGGCATGGGAAATGCAAAAGCAGGCGCTGATTTAACCCTAAAACAAAACCAGAATCAATCACTTAGGAAATGAGGCACCCCTTATGGCCATGAAAATCAATTTTACCAAGTCCGCATTGGACGACCTGACGTGCCCGTACGGCAAAGCCGACATCCTGGTGTACGACACGGAAATCAAAGGCCTGGCCATCCGGGTCACCAAAGCAGGCGGTAAAACCTTTTTTGTGGTGCGCAAATTCAAGGGCAGAGACCATCGAATCAAGCTCGACGCATACGACAAACGCACCACAAAGATTCCTCTGATAAGGGAAAAAGCCTTGTCGGTGTACACCAATCTGGAGGCGATGCTGAAGGAAAAAATCGTCAAATCCTTGTCCACATCGTCGCCAACCGGATCTCGCTAGATGAAGGGTTTCCGATGGTAAAGGACAGTAATGAGCGCAGCGTGAGCATGGACTCAGTCTCCGACATTGAGGATATGTACCAGCTCAGAAAAGCCCCAAGGCCGAAAGACACTTGGGGCGTAACGGGCACCCACGCTCAGCTCCAAGCCTCGATTCGTGACAACGGCCTCCCCCTCAAACACAAAATGATCGCCAAAATCGCAGGCGCAATCGAGCATACCAACTCGATCAGCGGCGACATGTTTGACTTCGTCAGCGCGCTCAGAAAGCAAAAAATATACCTGCATCTCACACTCAACGACGAAGGCCAACCCAAAGGCATCTCCTATGAATTTGACGGCAAATACATCAGCGGACGCCAGCTCAAACGCTCTCGCCTAACCTGGCAAAAGCTCATAACCCAAGAGGGGATATCGTATGACCCAGAAACTTTTTTTGAACTTCAGATCGAAATTGCTCGAAGAGATCAAGATGAACATCAAAGATCTGAACGACTCCGATATTTCTACCTCAACTTCGCAGGCGGCGCGCGGAGAATCCCAATCAAGATCAAATCAAATAACTGGCGCCTCGACCGGGACACACAAGAAATCCTGAAAGCCTTGGAAATCATGCTTGGCATCGACCTAACCTACAAAGGCGCCAGCAATAAGCCATCAAGACTGTATGTTGAGTACATCCCAGGCCAGCCCCTGAATCTCAACCGAAAAAGGCAACAGGAGTACGAGTTTGTTTCCCTGCATTTGTGACGCTAGGACTTTGGAGATTAAGGGCTTAGGGAAACTCCGAACAAGCCCCCAAACGTGCTGAAATACAGTCTCATCACCTGACCCGAGCCCTTCATGAGCCAGATGAGCTTTTCCGACTTCAAATACGCCGGCAAACGTAAGCAAACTCGTCGCGAACGGTTTCTCGCCGAGATGGATCAGGTTGTGCCCTGGAACGGTCTACTGAAGCTGATCGAACCGTATTACCCGAAGGCAGGCGGTGGTCGCAAACCCTATCCGCTGGACACCATGCTGCGCATTCATCTGTTGCAAAACTGGTTCTCCCTGAGCGACCCGGCGATGGAAGAGGCGCTGTATGAAATCACGCCCATGCGCCAGTTCGCGCGCCGATCCCTGAGCGCGCCGATCCCCGAAGACACTACGATCATGAACTTTCGGCACCTGCTGGAAAAGCATAAGTTGGCCCCTGCGATCCTCGCTGTCATCAACGGCTATTTGCAGGAAAAAGGCCTTTCTCTACGCCAAGGCACCATCGTCGATGCGACGATCATTCACGCGCCCAGCTCGACAAAAAACGAGGACGGTAAACGCGATCCAGAGATGCACCAAACCAAAAAAGGTAACCAGTATTTCTTTGGAATGAAGGCCCATATCAGTGCCGACGTTGAGTCTGGGCTGGTTCACCACGTTCACGGCACGGCGGCGAATGTAGCCGATGTCACCCAGCTTGCAGAACTACTTCACGGCGAGGAAAACGCGGTCTATACCAATGCGGGCTACACCGGTGTCGAAAAGCGCGAAGAGCATAAGAGTCGCGAGGTGGTTTGGCAGATTGCAGCTCGGCGCAGCACCTACTCCAGGCTGAGTCAGCGCAGCGTATTTTATAAAGTCAAGCGCAAAATTGAGTGCCTCAAAGCCCAGACGCGGGCCAAGGTTGAACATCCATTTTGGGGGATCAAGCGTCAATTTGGTTATGTGAAAGTGCGTTTTTGCGGACTGATGAAGAACACCGCTCAGCTAACCACGCTGTTCGCTCTATCAAACCTGTGGATGGCTCGAAAACAGCTGATGGGTATGGGCGAGTTACGCGTGTAACACGGAGAAATGGGCTGACAAGCCCAACCAATCGTTGCACACAGGGCGTTTCGCGATAGTTAGCGCTGATCGTCGTGGTTTTTTTCAACTTGCCGCGCAGATGCGGCAAGTTGATCGGAGCTGCCCTAGGCCGATAATACCACCACCAAACAGCCAACCCCCATCACCGTGCCTCATATGATTGGTCCTTGCGTCTCACGCTTAGTGAGCAGACTGTTGCCGAGTTGCCGCCAACTCGATCTCTCGAATGCATATGCTCTGTTGTTCATGGCCATCTGAACACCACTCTGAGTCAGGGACGTCCTCGATGCTCGGGATAGAAGCGCAGGGATACACCACTCACAATGATCGCGGCACACAGGTACCAGGCGGGAACCAGTGGATTGCCCGTCACCGCAATCAACCACGTCACCAACAGCGGAGAAAACCCACCAAATAACGTCACGCCAAAGCTGTAAATGATCGAAACACCTGTTACCCGATCATCGCGGGAGAAAGCTTCCATCAGCAACGTCAACCCGGCACCGCTGCTGACGGCTACTGGCAAAATCAGTATCGATACTGCCAGCAGGCTGAGCAGTGTGCTTTGCTGATCGAGTAGCATGAACGCAGGGTACGCCAGCACCGCGTGCAAGCTACAGGACCAATACAGCAGCGGTTTACGCCTCGGCATCCGGTCAGCGAAACGCGAGGCCAAAGGCGGGATGACAACGAGCAATATGCAGGCAAACACCACCAGAAAAAAGGCAAGGCTGCTGGGGTAATGCAATATTCGGGTCAGGTACGTCGGCATGTAGAACACCACCATGTAGAAGCTCACCGTCGAACTCGCCATGATCAAAATGCCCAAACCCAAAGTACGAGCATGCCGACGCACAAAATCGCGAAACAGCATGGGGTTGTCGCGATTTTCATGGGTTTCATCCAGATGTTTACGGATGTACCACCCCACGGGACCAATCAATAGTCCTATGATGAACGGGACCCGCCAACCCCAACTGTACAGCACCTGTTCCGGCAACATCGTCGTCAGCACCAATCCGGAAAACGCTCCCAGCAGCGCGGCAATCCCCTGGCTTGCGCCCTGCCAACACACCATGTAGCAACGACTTTCGGTGCGACCGGACTCCATCATAAAAGCGGAAGCAGCGCCCACTTCACCGCCGGCGGAGAATCCCTGGAGCAGCCGCCCCAGCACCAGAAGTATGGTGGCCAAGCTGCCGATACTGGAATAAGTCGGAGTGAAGGCGATAATTCCCGTGCCCACCGTCATCAAAGCGATGGTCAGGGACAAAGCCTGTTTGCGCCCATAACAATCTGCGAACCGGCCAATCAGCACGGCTCCGAGCGGCCTCATGAGAAAACCCGCGGCGAAGGTCAACAACGCCATCATCAAGGAAGCCAAGGAAGAGTCTGCGGGAAAAAATAACTGACCAATTATAACGGCGAAAAAACTGTAGACCGTAAAGTCATATATCTCCAGGGTGTTACCCAAAGATGAGGCCAACACTACTCGGCGCACCTTGCCAGCCGCGTCGGGTTGAACGTATTCCAGCGATGATGACGGAATCGAAGCACTTTTCATAAACGTCCCTGTAAAGTGGTAGGCGAAAACACGCTGCCTCAAGGGCTCCGCCGGCATCGAGCAGTCAGTGGTCGCTGTAGCAAAACGACTTGGTGACCCTTCCCATGGCCCAGCCCTTCAACCCAACTGTCGGGAGCATGCCACCAACAAGAAAAAACTACCAGAGCGCTGCTACCTACCTCATTCGATTTCATCCGGTACAAGTCCAAGTGGTGTCTGGTCGAAAAAATTGGAGGAGCCTGATTCTGCACACATCCGCAGACCAAAAGGCAACCGCTGCACCCCCTCTGGCAACTCCAGCATCGCGATCTCCGGTGCCAAACAATTGCCTCCCGGATAGACATCCGCAGAAACCCAGCGCAATAGCATGGCGACCTCAACCCCGGGGGCGACCATGACCGGTAGCAATACCGGTCCGGGGTGCATTCCGTGCGGGACCCGGCGCTCAACAGATAATCGCCGTGTTGCCGCTGACCGAAAACTGACCCAGTAAAGGCTGTTCTGCCGACCGAAAACTGACCCAGGTGTTCAACTGCTTCTGCTCAATTTTTGAGCAGGAGAACACAGGGTGATCAGCATGGAAATGATGGGCAAAATTCGGAGGATGTATTTTCGCGACAAGCTGTCGCTGCATCAGATAGCCAAGCGCACCGGGCTGTCGAGAAACACCATCCGAAAATGGGTCAGAGCACCCGAAGCAACTCAGCCGGCGTACCTACCAGCGCTGCGCAGCCGTCAACAAACTCAGTCCGTTTCACCAGACGCTGGAGCAGGCGCTCAAGGCCGATTCGTTTCGGGCAAAGCACAATCGCAGGAGCGCCAAAGCACTCTTTGAGCTGATCAAGGCTGACGGTTACGACGGCGGCTACAGCCAGCTCACAGCCTTCATACGCTCGTGGCACGGCGAGCAAGGCAAATCCTTACGTGCCTTTGTACCGTTGACGTTCGCACTCGGCGAGGCCTTTCAGTTCGACTGGAGCGAGGAAGGCTTGCTGATCGGCGGCCTGTTTCGACGCATTCAAGTCTCGCATATGAAGCTGTGCGCCAGTCGCGCATTTTGGTTGGTTGCATACCCCAGCCAAGGCCACGAGATGTTGTTCGATGCCAATACCCGCTCGTTTGGCGCGTTAGGTGGGGTGCCGCGTCGCGGCATCTACGACAACATGAAGACCGCTGTCGACAAGGTGAACAAGGGTAAGGGCCGCACGGTCAATGCTCGGTTTGCCGTGATGTGTGCGCACTATTTGTTTGATCCGGATTTCTGCAACGTCGCCTCGAGCTGGGAAAAAGGCATCGTCGAAAAGAACGTCCAAGACAGCCGGCGACGCATCTGGCTCGATGCTCAAGATTGCATGTTCCACACCTTCGAAGAACTGAATGTCTGGCTCGGACAACGCTGTCGTGCGCTCTGGAGCGAGCTGCTGCACCCGCAGTACAAAGGGCTGACGGTGGCGGACGTCCTGGAACTGGAACGGGTGGAAATGATGCCAATGCCCACTGCCTTTGACGGCTATGTCGAACACACCGTGCGGGTCTCCAGCACCTGTCTGATTAGCGTGGCGCGAAATCGCTACTCGGTGCCTTGTGAGCGGGTCGGTCAGTGGGTCAGCAGCCGTCTGTATCCCTCTCGGGTGGTGGTCATCGCCGATGAAACGATGATTGCCAGTCACGAACGCCTCTTTGATCGAGATCAGCTCAGTTTTGATTGGCAACATTACATCCCGCTTATCGAACGCAAGCCCGGAGCGCTGCGAAATGGCACTCCATTTGCCGATCTGCCGAAGCCGTTACTGCTTCTCAAGCGCGGCCTGAGACGGCACACCAATGGTGATCGAGTCATGGCGCAGGTACTGGCAGCTGTTCCCATCGCCGGGATCGATGCCGTGTTGGTGGCTGTGGAGTTGGTACTTGAATCAGGCAGCTTGAGCGCTGACCACATCCTGAATGTCCTGGCTCGACTGACATCGACAGCAGCACCTCCGTCCGCCGAGACCAGCCTTCAACTCAAGGTAGCTCCTGTCGCCAACACGGCGCGCTACGACCGACTCCGTACCACCGATGAGGAGCCTCGCAATGCGTGATCTTATGGCGGAACTCAAAGAACTGCGTCTGCATGGCATGGCCAGCGCCTGGGAGGAACTGGCTTCCCAAGGAGAAGCCTCGACGGCGTCGTCAAAATGGCTGCTCGAACATCTGCTTCAACAGGAACATGCAGATCGCGCCGTACGGTCTGTGAATCATCAAATGAACATGGCCAAACTCCCCATGCATCGTGATTTGGCAGGCTTCGACTTCAGCGCTTCCAGCGCAGACGCCCGCTTGGTCAGGGATCTGTCCAGCTTGAAGTTCACCGATACCGCGCAGAATGTCGTGTTCATCGGCGGGCCTGGAACAGGCAAAACACACCTGGCCACCGCCTTGGCCGTGTCCGGGATCTCAACGCATAACAAACGCGTGCGCTTCTACTCCACGGTGGATCTGGTCAATTTGCTGGAGCGCGAAATATACGAGGGTAAGGCAGTCCGAATCGCTCAAGGGCTGCGTCGCACAGACCTGGTGATACTCGATGAACTGGGGTATTTGCCCTTCAGCCAGAATGGTGGTGCCCTGTTATTTCATCTGCTGTCCAAGCTATACGAGCACACCAGTGTGGTCATCACGACCAACCTCAGTTTCTCGAAATGGTCGAGTGTGTTCGGCGACGCCAAGATGACCACGGCGTTGCTGGATCGGCTGACACACCACTACCATATCGTCGAAACAGGCAACGAGTCCTACCGCCTGCAACACAGCAGCTTGGTCGCCCAGACAAAGATCAAATCACGTGAGCGAAAGCGCAAGGACGATGACGGTGCAGAGGACGATGAACCGTTTTGATCTACACCGGGAATACCCTGCCGCATGCCTGCATGCGGTGGGGCTTAGTGCCGATGTCAGTGGAACGCTGCTGCTAAGCTTATCCACAATTGCTGATGCAAAAATCAGCAATCCGCCCTAGGTCAGTTTTCAATCGGCAGGGTGGGTCAGTTAATGAGATGGTCACCCCCGGTACCCTGCGAGGGCTACGCTTTCGCAGGGTATTTTGTCATTGGAGGCCATCGTCATGAGCGAGTCAACGCTGATTGGTATCGATCTCGGCAAACACAGTTTTCACCTGCACGGCCAGGATAAAGTAGGTCGAGAGGTATTTCACAAGAAGCTCTCACGCGAGCAAATGACGCGCTTCTTTGGCAACCTACCGGCCTGCACCGTGGTGATGGAGGCCTGTGCCGGAGTGCATTTTGTCGCTCGCCAGCTGATGGCCATGGGGCATCAGGCCAAGCTAATTTCCCCGCAATTCGTCCGCCCCTTCGTCAAAAGCAACAAAAACGATTTCGTCGATGCCGAAGCCATTTGCGAAGCCGCCTCGCGTCCTTCGATGCGCTTCGTTTCACCTAAAACCGAAGGACAGCAAACCCTTTCCGTTCTGCGCCGCCTGCGTGAATCACTGGTACGCGACCGCACCAAAGCGGTCAACCAGATGCACGGTTTTCTGCTGGAGTTCGGCATCAGCTTGCCCAAGGGACTGGCGATCATGAAGCGCTTGGCAAGTGTTTTGGCCGAGCATGAGTTGCCCGTTCGGCTGACGGTGTTGTTGCAGCGCCTGCACGACCATTTCGTTTATCTGGATGAGCAGATCAAGGAGTTGGATAAAGAGCTGGAGGGCCAACTGGCCGACGATGATCTGGGGCGTCGTTTGCTGAGCATGCCGTGTATCGGCCCGATCACCGCCAGCCTGCTGGCTATCGAAATGGGTGATGGTCAACAGTACAAATGCAGTCGCGATTTCGCCGCCTCCGTGGGCCTGGTGCCCAGGCAGTACAGCACCGGCGGCAAGACCAATCTGCTGGGGATTAGTAAGCGCGGTGACAAGAACCTCAGACGACTGTTGGTTCTGTGCGCTAGGGTCTACATGCAACGATTGGAGTATCAGCATGGAGCACTGGCCAACTGGGTTCGTTCATTGCTCGGCCGACGACACTCCAATGTGGTGGCCTGTGCCTTGGCCAACAAACTAGCGCGCATCG
Source organism: Pseudomonas sp. F220 (assembly GCF_057813935.1). NCBI lineage: Bacteria > Pseudomonadati > Pseudomonadota > Gammaproteobacteria > Pseudomonadales > Pseudomonadaceae > Pseudomonas > Pseudomonas sp. F220. The sequence continues at coordinate 9,081 of NZ_JBVASJ010000060.1, read as the reverse complement.
CCTGGGCAATAGCGACCCGGCATACTGAGTTTGACGCAGGGACAGACGCCTTGAGCGCCTGACTCTGCGGTTGTTGCAGTACCACGCTTCACCCTTCAGGTTTGCGATAGCTGAACAACGAATGACGTGAACGGCCTACCGACCTGGCGAAGAACCTGCGATTGAAAAAGGCTTTTAGAAGCCGCTCAGTTTTTCAGGATCGTCAGGCGCGATTCTCATCGTGGCGCGGGGCCTGCCCCAGATAGACGCCGGATAGATTTAAGCAAGCCAACCACTGCGCCCGTTAATCAGTATTGCAAAAATGGGGGTGACCATAGATTTCAATCAGCGCCAACAATCGCCGACCTCCAGCCCCTTCAAACGCCAACGTAGGCAGGGCGTCGAGCTGGCAGGTACGAGTTCCTTTATTACGCAAAACCAGGAGAATGCCACGTTGTGACATACCGTCAAACAGACCATCACGGTCATCGAAGCGAGCCTCCAACTGATGGACTTGACACTTATGGGTATACGCTGCATATACGGGGGCAGACAGCACTATAGCCGTCAGCAGCCCCACCATTGGCCAGGCGCATAATCGCGATAACGTTTTCATTTTATCCCCCAATAAGGTCGCCCAGCACTGCCATCTATTAACAGGTAGAGAAAAATCAGCCTGGAACGGCCTCACCTTCCAGGCTGATATGATTTTTACTTATTAGTTAGTGATATGTGTCGCCCAGTCGATATGCACAAAAACATCCATATACGCTGGCAGCGTTTCGTCCTTCGGCTTCTCCGCGCCGAACGTCACTGTTGATCCCTGCGCACCCAGCGGCGAAACAGCAATATTCAATGGCGTACGCATGGCACCACTCTGACTATCGAACATCAAAATAGACACTTCGCCGGTTTTTGTGGTGAACGCTTTCGAGACCGCTTTGTTGCCCTGAACATCCATTGACTCTTCTTTGCCATCAATATTCAGTTTTGCGGTTCTCACCCATTTCTCGTTGTTAATCAGCGTCACTGTGAACTGAGTGTTGACGGGAATTGGAAGCCAGCGTGGACTTGTATCACCCGCCGTGTTGTTACCGCCGGCTGGTTGTACGCCGGAACCGATAGGGACGCCGCCGTTGTCAGTCGTGCCGCCTACTGGTTGTACGCCGGCGCCGATAGGGACACCGCCATTGTTAGTTTTGCCGCCCCCAATAGGGACGCCGCCGCCAACCGTGATACCACCGTTGTCAGTTGTGCCGCCTCCGATAGGGACACCGCCGCCAACGGTAATGGTCGGATTTTTCACGTCATCGGGACATGGATCTTGCGCTACCAGACTAAATCTCCAGTAACCCGTATTTTCTTTTCGGTTAACGTCAACCGATGTGTATACAAAATACTTTTCATTAGGATTATTGTCTTCATAAGCTGTACTAAGAAAGCTGGTGCCGGGTTGATATTGATTGATAAGGGAAACAGGATCATTTTCTCTGATTTTCGCGTCTGGAGAATTAGTCTTCAGAATGATTTTCCAGTTAAGCGCGGGGGCTGTAGCTGGATCAAGAAGAGAGGTATTTACTCTATACAGTACTCCCGCCAGATTGACATCTCCATACACAGCGAGCAAGCCACCATCACATTCGTTCAAGCCTTTTAGCAGTATAATGTCATTATTCTGTATTTCTGTACCCAGGGGCTTACCTTGACCGGAGAGGACGCGCCACATACCAACTGCGCTTTTCAAGATTTTTTCACCGCGTAGAGTCGGAGAGTCTACCGTGATGGTGTTAAACTTTGAATAAGGCGTAGTATCAGGCGTGGACGTGGCTAAAAAGCCACCCTCCCAGCCCCCGTTGCGATAGTTGTTTTGCAGTGCAATAGCATCGCCGTATTTTATTGTATTATTCATTATCAGCAGCTCCATTGATGATGTTATATCGACTGAGTTAACTCTGACCGGGTAAAGTTCTATCGACTATGACCATTGATAACCTCGTCGCGACTACGAATATAATCCGTCCGCGACTTGTTTATAGGAAACACTATTTCAATGCTGACCAGCTCCTCACGCTGTCTCATATAATTAATCCATTTATCTCATCGATTGATCGCTGCGCCGCTTGCAAGAGCGACCTCCGGCCGAGCACCAGGTTGCAACGGTGCAATTCACGCACCTCACCGTGCCGCAGCCGATCAATTAGCACCATGCCCGCAACTGTTCTGCCATCTCCCGGAGCCACTCCTGGAGCCCGCCCCTTTCACGCGCCGAGACGCCAGGAACAATAGATGAGGTGTCAGAGGGAGCAACCTCGTAGATTTCGAGACAACGTATTTCGGGAGGTTATTTAGCTCTATTATTTTCGAGGAATAGAGCCATGCTGGTCATCAACCGAACGCAAGGGAAACTCTGAAAAAGACTTCCAGATTTGGTGAAATAGCCGCCTGATCCGAACACGATGGTTGAGCCCCGATGAAACAAATGTCCTTCGCCGATGCCGAGTATGCCGGCAAACGTAAGCAGACCCGCCGCGAGCGCTTCCTGATCGAGATGGATCAGGTCGTGCCCTGGAAGGGTTTGATTGCCTTGATCGAGCTGCATTATCCGAAGGGCGAAGGTGGTCGTCCGGCGTATCCGTTGATGGCCATGTTGCGGGTTCATCTGATGCAGAACTGGTTCGGCGACAGCGATCCGGCGATGGAAGAGGCCCTTTACGAGACCACGATTCTGCGCCAGTTTTCCGGGCTGCATCTGGATCGGATTCCCGATGAAACGACAATCCTCAATTTTCGGCGCCTGCTGGAAAAACATGAGTTGGCGGGCGGGATTTTGCAAGTCATCAACGGCTATCTCAGCGACCGTGGCCTGATGTTGCGTCAAGGCACCGTGGTTGATGCGACGATCATTCATGCGCCGAGTTCGACCAAGAACAAGGACGGCAAGCGCGACCCGGAAATGCATCAGACGAAGAAAGGAAATCAGTACTTTTTTGGTATGAAAGCGCACATCGGCGTCGATGCCGAATCCGGCCTGGTGCACAGCCTGGTGGGCACGGCGGCGAATGTGGCGGATGTGACGCAGGTCGATCAGTTGCTGCACGGCGAGGAAACTTATGTGTGCGGTGATGCGGGTTACACCGGAGTAGACAAGCGGCCGGAGCATCAGGAACGCAAGATGATCTGGTCAATTGCCGCGCGTCCAAGCAGCTATAAAAAGCACGCGAAAAAGAGCTTGATCGGGCGCATGCGACACAAGATCGAATACGCCAAAGCGCAAGTGCGGGCCAAGGTGGAACATCCCTTTCGCGTGATCAAGCGCCAGTTTGGCTACACGAAAGTACGCTTTCGTGGCTTGTCGAAAAACATCGCTCAACAGACAACCTTGTTCGCCTTGTCGAACCTGTGGATGGTGCGAAAGCGGTTGTTGAATGCGGGAGAGGTGCGTCTGTAATGCGGGCTGATCACCCTGGAGCACAGCGATCAGAGGAAAAACCATGAGTTAAAAACAGGAAAGGTCTGTTTTCGACCGACTCAGCATTTTTTGAACCTCAGGCAGCGAGGGCATCAAAAACCGGTGGGTACTTCAGACCTTCCTTAAGAACAGGAAAGGTCTGATTTTCCACCAGACCAGCGTTTTTGAACATCAACCAAGGAGGGCATCAAAAATCGCTGGCTACTTCAGACCTTCCCTAGGCTCTTGTTACGCATATATTCAGGTTGTTGCTATTTGAATATAAATATATTCCGGCTAACGGAACTCATCCCATCCGATACACACACAAACGACTCGGAACCGGATCCGGTCCATCCGCCGTTTTTCCCTGTGACCTTAAAGGAAAACACCCCATTTGTCGTTGTGGTGCAGGTCCCAGGCGCCGAAAGGCCTGTTTCTGTAGATACAGTCAATTCCTTCCCTGCCCCTCCATCATAGGAGCCGGACACCGTGTCGGAACAGTCTACACCCAATTGCACCGGCGCATAAGTGATCGTTAGCCCATACTGGAAGCACACTGTCGTAGGTAAGCTGCTTTTACCGTCGCATGTTGCGATAACAGCAAATTGCCCCTTCGAAAAGCTCGCAGCCTGCTGCATCGCGATTCCGTTATTAATCTCGCTATGCGAGCCATTGATTGAATTGCAGCTAACCAGATCATCAACCAACGAACCATCTGAGTTATCCGAAAAGGCTACTGTCCCTGCTTGGAGTTTTACGCCGGAGGTGTCAGTCACCGTTGCTGTAAACGCCACTTTCGGCTGATGCCAACCCGGTGTCGCTGGATTAGGATTTACGACAAGCTGGATGCTACCGGCTTCTGGCTTACGGAAATCGAGAGAAATAAAGCTCGGCGCCGCGTTGCCACTAGTCGCTTTGAGTTGAGGGGTGCCGGTCAATCCACTTGTCACATAGGTGATTGCTGCGCCATTCGCGGCAGTAACATTGGTTGGGCTAACAACGGCAGTTCCAGACGTTATACTGAACGTCACATTTGCATTCGGTATGACGCCATTTTGGGCATCATAAACGGTCGCCGTCACCATGATCTTATCCTGAGAATTGGCAAGAGCGTACGGCGGCTCCGATGTTAACCCAATGTGATCAGGGTCATGGGAAACCGCCGTAAATTGAATGATCATATTTTGCGGCACCACATCCGAACATTGCGCAGTCACCGTCGAGGTCCCCGCGTTGCCGCTTGTAACATTAGTCGTCGCTCGGCCAAGACCATTGGTACGCCCGCAGCCTGATGAGAGAGTCCCGCCCCCGGTTACAGAAAAGGTAACCTCAACATCTTTGATCGGCTTTTTCTGACTGTCGACCACCGTAGCCGTCACGACAACCACATCGCTAGCATCCGCGACTGCCGTTGCGGTCGGTGGCTGCAAGTCCAATTCGGCTGGAACCTGCGTAAAAAAGAACTCGGCCGTGGACTGCGTAACCGGTTGGTCTATCACTTGAGCGGACAATTCAACGAACGTGGCTCCGCTACTTGTGAACTCAACATCATCGGCAACACCATTAACTGCCACCTTGGTAAACGTTGCCCCCTTGTCACCGATTGTGCCACCGGTGCCAACAAAGACACAGCCGGCCGTCAAGATCGAAAACAACACGCTTGCGTCTTGTGGAACGCTCACAGGCAATGTTGCCTTGGCAATATCCGGCGTCTTTCCGTCAGCAGGTTGATTATCCCCGTACGCTCCGGAAGGCTCCAACACCACTTTCATTTGCAGAGCAACAGAATCTAGAACCATGCCTTTATCTCCCGTGTATGGCATACGACCTCGCCCCCTCTTTCTAGAACTCTTTTGCAACGTTGAAGAATTCTGGAGAAGAGAATGGCCTTTACTAATCCGACTTTCCTACCGACAACCGCTTAACTTTCTCTGATAACTCACGACACTCAAGCCGCAGCGAGTTCAACTCACCCGTCAACAGAGCAAGCATTACTTGACTCTGGGCCTCTAGCTTGGCGTTCAGTTGCAGTAATGTTACGGCGTCGTTGTCGTTGCTCCCCGGCGAGAGATTGACAATACGGCGCTGTATCCTGTCGCTTCCTACCGAGACCACTTCGGACATCGCCGCGCCCGAATCATCGAGAGTGGTCGAGAGAGCACCGATTGCAACCGAATTCATGCCAGTCGCGTTTGCCTTGTAGCCAATTGCAACAGCATTTGGAGCGCTTTCACCCACGAAAGCGTTGTAACCACACGCCATACCGTTCTCGCTCGCGACATGGCTACCGCAACCCATCGCCAAAGATTGTAGTTTTATCGTTGCAGCACCGTCCCCAACTACAACCGAACTATTTCCAGCAGCGCTCGAGTTCCGCCCCACTGTAGTATTACCACTTGCCTCGTCAAACCCCAGAATCTGATAATAGGCCGTTTGGATCCTGCCGGTAGTTGTGGCAACGATATCCGCACTTGTAATAACTCCACCAACACTTCTCTCTGTCGCAATGGGCAATACTGGCATGTAGAATTTCCTTAACGATCAAGTGGACAAACGAATACCATGTTGGACCAGCGACAGCAGTTCGACCACACTCGACTGCTATTTTTTCCGCAAAGAACCTTCGCCCTACATACCATTATCGCGCAACCACGCAGGCTCACCCCTCCGCGGCGTCTCATATATTTGATCCCGGCGTCTCAAAAGCACAGCATCATGATCGCCGAACGCCACGATGGTTTCGAAGATCAAAAAACCAAGGGTGCGCTGGAGGCGTTCCAGGCTTGGGGTACTCGGGAAACTCCATTGTTGAAGAACTTCCAAATATCGAATTCTAAAATAGATAGGGAGTGACTGGGCGCCGCCCTTCGTGACCGGATGCGACAAGTGGGTTGGGGTTATTCGATAGAGAAGGGTAGACCGGTTGGCGGTACGTAGGTCCATCGAATTCGAGGGTTTAATCGGCCCCTGCAAACGGTAGTCCCAGGTAGTACCACCGGCGAGACCGCTCTGCGAAGGGTCTGCCGCACCATAAGGTCCACCGGGGCCATAGCCGAACAAACGATACTGGTAGAGGCTGCCAGGGCTCGCAACATAGGCTGTGTCGAGTTTGAATGAGGTCGCCGACGCACTCCCGCCAACCTGTGCCACCGAGATGCCCTCCCCGGCATGAAACTTACTGTCATTAGCCGTATTGGTGTTCGCCCCGGTTCCGGTGGTGGTGATATGCAGTGTGGTGGTGCCCGTGGCATTACCACTGATCATCACTTTATCGGTGTTCGATGCCTGTGTTGCTCCGCCTGCGCCCAACTCGGTGTTCAGGCCAATAGTCCCGCCACCGGTATAGTCTCCGGCAACAGACAAGCTTTTGTATTGGGCCACACCGTCCTTGATTGTCGGGGCCGAGAACTGGATCACACCGTTGTTTGTCAACTGCTGCACATTGGAGTCGCCGGTCATGCTCCAAACCGCAGAGGCATCGGCCAGGGTCGCATTGACCTGCCCGCCGTTGCTCTGGGTGATCACGCCGTTCAACTCGGTGCCGCCCGACAGTTCGACATTCGCCACGGCGCCGGCAACGCTGGAGGTAATATCGCCATTAAGCAACGACGCATTCGCCTTGAACACGCTCGTGCCTGCCGAAGAAACCGTATAGACCCCGGCGCTCGTGCCATCGACCGACACGTGCTCCAGCGAGAGAGAAGCCCCCCCCCGGCCGCCGAAATGGCAACCCCGTTATTAGCATTTGAGATATGGCCGGCGCCAGCGCTCAGCTCGCCACCCGCCATAACCAGGCCGCCGGTAAGCTCGACCTCACCAACACTCAAGCCCCCCGCACCGTCTTTGGTGAATACGGCGTTGCCTCCGCGCGTCAACCCGTTGGCATCCTTGGTATAGGTTTTAATCGAGCCTAGTGTCGCTGTCACATTCGCATCGACAATGACACTGCCATTGTTGGAAACCTGTACCTCACGCTGTGACTGAAAATCGGTCGCGCCCTTCGAAATCTGTAAGTTCCCGCCCTGCAGGCGTACTTCACGCTCTGCCGTCGAATCACCCAGGTTGGCGTCTCGCGTGACTTGCAAGGTGCCGGCATCGATCTGTGTATTGCCTACATAGGTGTTGTCGGCCGTCACCGTCGAGGTACCCGCCCCTTTTTTGACGACGTACACCCCCGCCCCATTATGCGAGGAATCGCCACCAATCTGATAACCGACAGTGCCGTTGGCAATATCGATATTGTCGTTGGAGCCGATCACCCCGCCGGTGCCACCAGGGGTGTACTGGAGTTTGATATTGCCCCAGTCCGCCGCAGTCTCCGGGTGATCCGGATCAAAAAACGCGGAGGTACCCGACAGATCCAGCCAGCCGTTACCGATATTGAACGTTTTGTTGAATGCACTCGAATCGGTCAGCCTGGTTATCTGCAGAACACCGCCATTGAGGTAGCTGTCCTTGATCCCGCCCCACGCGGCATCGCCTTGCATCACCTGAGTGTTGCCGCCCGATTTGTATAGATCCGCCGAACCCGTTGTAGTGCCGCCGAATATGTAAGTGCCTGCCGCTGTCGCCTCATCACTACCCAGGTTGAGGCGGGTCAGCGTGCCATCCATAACAACCTGCCCGCCACTACTCAACGCCCCGATGGTCAGCGCCGTACCCGTAGCGTGGAGAGTGCCCACGGGGTTCGCGTCAGCCGCACCATCGAGCTGCACAATCGAATTCGCCGCCGAGGCGCTACCGTTGAAAATTTGCCCTGTCGAACCTATGGATGATGCGAAAACGGCTACTGGTTGCGGGAGAGGTGCGGCTGTGATGCGGGTAGAACGCCTGGAAAAGGCGTTGTTCGAGGGTGAAACGATGAATTAAGAACAGGAAAGGTCTGATTTTCCACCAGACCAGCGTTTTTTGAACATCAACCAAGGAGGGCATCAAAAATCGCTGGCTACTTCAGACCTTCCCGAGACGCTTTAAGTACGCCCAGGCGTGAGGTTTACATTTAGTCACTCCAACAAAGGAGAGCCCAGCTTAGTGCAGCGTGATTATGATAGGCGAAGGCTGTTTCAAATTGACCCCCTTGGTGCCAAGAGCCGAACAGTCTTGTCCATTACAAGTTGCGGATGCAACCGAAGGGGATGCCTCAATTTTTGTATACCAACCATCAGATTTACTATGATTGAATGTAATATTCGCCGAGGTCGCATCTCCGCTATAATTTGCCGCGGCCCAATTAACCTGTTTATAACCGTTCACGCAGCCCAGGCCGCTGTTCTTATCCTTCAGCGTTATCGGCCCATAAGTTTTACCGGGCGGCACAGTGTACAAGTCGAGCGTATGCGGCTCCGACATGCATGTGTAGTGAAGCATTTTCACATATTTTGTTACACTGGTATCGTTCTTGAAAGACACTTGATAGTCTTCTTCCGCCAATACTTGCGATGACACGGCCATAGCGACCAGTGCCAGCAGCGTCGCTGCCACAATTGTCTGCTTCATACAACCTCGGAGTTTGAAATTCCCCCCACCTAGTGTCCTGAGCGGTTAATTCAATAACTTATTCTTTATCGCCCCCAGCTTTGCTTTGTTTACAGAGCTGATGATTGATTCAGCCGTCTTATTCCACCTGAAGGGCTTGGCTGAAAGGTCATTGT
>NZ_JBVASJ010000059.1:0-18337 GCF_057813935.1 Pseudomonas sp. F220 | reverse complement strand
GAATGTCTTCCTGACACCTTCGATGAGACTTGGAAAGTTGCTATCTCTTCGGATTTCCTCGAGAGCATTTGCAACGGTCGTTTTTTGGGCGTCTAGTAGCCGTGACAGAACGTCATCGGCATACTCCGCACACAATGCAGCGAGGGTTCCCGTCGACTGTGTTGGGCAATCAAGGATGGCGAACGCGACGCCATGCCTCTGCGCCTCGCTTTCCAGTTGCTGCTCGAGCAAGTCTGGGACAGATCGACTTGTGGCCAGGACCCAGAGATCCAGATGTGGTAAAGACCTACTCACCTGCGCCAGCTCGGCAATCAGCTCGCGCTCATCCAGCGGTGTCTTGCTTCCATAGCGCTTGCACTCTACTGCGATATGCGTTCCGTACTCACTTCGCGCACGAAGATCTCGCCCTTCCTGCCTGCCGCTTGCAGCCAGAAGGAACTGCAACCCCGTCAAACGTGAGAGCATTTGGGCAATAAGCCCTTCGAAGCCATCAGAACCTGTTGCCTTGAGCGCTCTCAACGCTTCCGTGAGAATCGACGAAGCTAAATCGGCCATTGAACTGTTCCCCGTGGATTGATTTCGTCACAGCGTCCATCTCCGTGGCGGCCCTTCGTAGCTTGAAACGCGTCGCCCCTTCAAACCTGGGCGAAGTACGAAGCGAAGAGATTAGATCAAACTCCTGCACGATCTGATAGTTACCGCGGTTGGTGGCGATTCCTGCCTGCAGGCGATGCAAAAATGATGTCTTCTACATGTTTTTTTACACAGCCGGCCCCGTTGCCTAGTTCAATTCTGATTACTGGAAGCTCTCCAGTCATGCCCAGAGAGGTCAGCCACTCCAAGCGTTAAAAACGAGCTACCGGTAGGCCAGACGGGGCCGGCTGCCCTGAAAGTGACAATTAACCATTGATTGAGTATGCGGGGTTACGATGCCGAAAATGACGCCATATGATTAAGAGTTGATGCCCGGTGGTTTCGGACTTTTTTCCAGAATGCGTAATTGCACCGACTTGACCACCCAATTGCGTTCCATCTGATCAGGCATTTGCATTCGTATTGACCACCCGCTTCCATGCGGCTTGACCAGCACACGCCGTAGTGACGACCGACGGCACTCGACCCAGGCTGTGTGAAAACGCATGCACCGTTTTAAAGTCTGCGTTGCTACGTAAAATCTGCCAACGTTTAGTTGGTCAGCCAGACCTGAAATTTGCGTAGGAACGCGATTTTCATTGCGGTTCTGACTGTCAAACTCGCTCTAAAACGTTTTCACACAGCCTGGCCCCAAAGCAGCCGGTGAGCGCCGACAAGAACCGGACATTTGTGGACCTCCGGGGTTGCCTACGAAAGCAGGGGCGATTCATGCTGCCGCCTAGCACAGGCAACAGCCAATCAATAAACGGCCCCTATTCTGCGGCTTTAGGCGACGCAATGGGTTTCTTCAGTAACGCTTATAACTAAAAGTGGTATCAAAAATGACTGAACGATTTATCGAGTTTCTTGTGGACGCTACGGGCAAATCTCCTCGAAATCTTCAAGACTCGATTAGACGAATTCGCAACGCATCTGCCGGATTTCGCGAGAGCTGGACGTCCGGCGATCGCTCTGACGCCTATGGAACAAGCCAAGAGGCTTTCGAGCACTTCGACTATCTTCAGAATGAATTGCTGAGGCAGCGAGACACCCATAAAAACAGCACGGCAGCATGGTCCACCTCGCCGTTCAAATTAGCGCTCGAGACTCACGTCGGCAGATTTATGACCAGCCCTACAGCCACGGACATCTCATGGTTCGGTGGGCTTGCCCAAGGTGCGGGTAGTTTGCCTGCACTATGCACGGCGGTGCCGCTCACGCTAGAGAAGGCTCTTAACAAACTGAAGCACCGAGATATCATTGGCGTTAACTTCGCATTGCCACCCTCAGGCGGGCACATCCTCTACATCTTTGCGGATGCGGGCATGGGGCAACCAGCTTCTCTGTCAGAGATTGACGTTTTGGCTTTCTGTAATTCCTGTAAAGCTGCGGCGTTACATGTATGACTTGTCGCTGAGTTAGTAGACGTACCCGATAGCCGCCGTATGATCCGTGCTCACTAGTGCACTGGCAGCTTCAAGTCGATTTCGGCCAGTCGTGACCGGCAGGAATCGGCCGATTGTGTTGAAAAAGTCGACCCGGCCTGGCTACCCATGCATTGAGCGGTGAAAGCGCCTTTTTTGCACGCTGCTACGTCAAATCTGAGCCCTGGACCTTCTGCGCAAAACACAGATTTCAATCTCAGACGCGTACTTTTCTGCCGTGGAAACTGAAGCCGACTTTTTCAACACAATCGGCCAGAAGCGGTCAGTCGGCACAGCACCTGCGTAATTGCATCCCATCTGACCAGCTGCTTGCATTCCCACCGTCCAGCCAATTGCATTGGTGCTGACGATCGTTTGCATCCGACTTGACCAACAAACGCCGAAGTGGCGATTGGCAGAGAACGGCCAGAATAGAACGTGCGTTCATGTAGTCTTGGCGATGCGCGACAGATCAGATATTCGCAACAGCGAAGATCAAGTATCTCCATCTCTCTTGGACTTTTCTTCTTGAGCCTCTTGAGACGCAGCTATTGGCTGCGCTGGGTTCTGAGCATCGATGGAAGGAATCTGCGGCGGTGGGTCGGTGGGTGCATGGCGTTTTTCCTTAAGTGAACAGCATTGCGCCAATCAACAGGCTTTGTCGTTTCGGCGGCGACGCTACCGGCTGGCTGTGGACGGTTGCGGATGGCGCAATCCCGGCCTATGTTCCAAGCGAGGCATTGCCTGCGACTACCGCGCTTGACTGGCCGCAGGTGACTGTCCATCCAGTGCGGATTCGCGCAGCGAGGTGACGACATGCCGAACGACTCCCGCCCCGCCGTGCTCGAACTGATCGGCAATACGCCGCTGGTGCGCGTCAGCCGCTTCGATACCGGCCCGTGCACGCTGTTCCTCAAGCTCGAATCGCAGAACCCCGGCGGTTCGATCAAGGATCGCATCGGCCTGGCGATGATCGACGCCGCCGAGCGCGATGGCCGCCTGCGACCCGGCGGCACCATCGTCGAGGCCACCGCTGGCAACACCGGCCTCGGCCTGGCCCTGGTCGGCCGTGCCAAGGGTTACCGGGTGGTGTTGGTGGTGCCGGACAAGATGTCCACCGAGAAGGTCCTGCACCTCAAGGCGATGGGCGCCGAGGTGCACATCACTCGCTCCGACGTCGGCAAGGGCCATCCCGAGTACTACCAGGACGTTGCCGCGCGGCTGGCGCAGGAGATTCCCGACGCCTTTTTCGCCGATCAGTTCAACAACCCGGCCAACCCGCTGGCCCACGAGTGCAGCACCGCTCCGGAGATCTGGGCGCAGACTCAGCATGATCTGGATGCCATCGTCGTCGGCGTCGGTTCGGCCGGCACGCTGACCGGGCTGACCCGTTTCTTTCGCCGCGTGCAGCCGAACCTGGCCATGGTGCTGGCCGATCCAATCGGCTCGGTGGTCGCCGAATACAGCCGCAGCGGCACCCTCGGCACACCCGGCTCCTGGGCGGTGGAAGGCATCGGCGAAGACTTCATTCCGTCTATTGCCGACCTTTCCAGCGTACGCCAGGCCTATTCGATCAGCGACGAGGAAAGCTTCGATCATGCCCGCCAACTGCTGCGCGCCGAAGGCATTCTCGGCGGTTCTTCGACCGGCACATTGCTAGCGGCGGCCCTGCGCTACTGCCGCGAGCAAACCGAGCCTAAGCGGGTAGTCAGCTTTGTCTGCGACACCGGCACCCGCTACCTGTCGAAGGTCTACAACGACCAGTGGATGACCGATCAGGGCCTGCTGCAGCGCAAGGGCTATGGCGATCTGCGCGACCTGATCGCGCGGCGCTTCGAGGATGGCCGGGTGATCAGCGTGGGCCCGGACGACACGCTGCTCACCGCCTTCCAGCGCATGCGCCTGGCTGATGTGTCGCAACTGCCGGTGCTGGTGGACGGACAGCGGCTGGTCGGGGTGATCGACGAGTCCGATATTCTGCTTGGCGTGCACCAAGACGCTTCGCACTTCCGTATGACCGTGGCCAGCGCGATGACCGACAAGGTGGAAACCCTGCCTCCCGGCGCCAGTCTGGCTGAACTGCAGGCGGAGCTCGACCGTGGGCTGGTGGCGATCATCGCCGACGCCTCGGGCTTCCACGGCCTGATTACTCGAGTCGATATGCTCAATCACTTGCGGAGATCCCTCACATGAGTCAGCACGATGAAACCGCCGCACCACGCGCCTTCGCCACCCGTGTGATCCATGCCGGACAGTCGCCGGACCCTTCCACCGGAGCGCTGATGCCGCCGATTTACGCCAACTCCACCTATGCGCAGCAGAGCCCCGGTGTGCACAAAGGTCTCGACTACGGGCGCTCGCACAACCCCACGCGCTGGGCGCTGGAGCGTTGCGTCGCGGACCTCGAGGGCGGAACCCAGGCATTCGCCTTCGCCTCAGGGCTGGCGACGATCGCAACCGTGCTCGAACTGCTCGACACTGGCGCGCACATCGTCTCCGGCAACGACCTGTATGGCGGTACTTTCCGACTGTTCGACAAGGTGCGCCGGCGTAGCGCCGGGCATCGCTTCAGCTTCGTCGATCTGACCGATCTGGCGACCTTCGAAGCGGCGCTGCAGGACGACACGCGGATGGTCATGGTCGAGACGCCGAGCAATCCCTTGCTGCGCCTCAGTGACCTCGCCGCCATCGCGCGCATCTGCCGCGAGCGAGGCATCATCTGTGTGGCCGACAACACCTTCGCCAGCCCGTGGATACAGCGCCCGCTGGAGCTGGGCTTCGATATCGTGGTGCACTCGACGACCAAGTATCTGAACGGCCACTCCGACGTGATCGGCGGCATCGCGGTGGTCGGGCAGAACGTCGATCTGGCCGAGCGCCTGGGCTTCCTGCAGAACGCGGTGGGTGCAATCGCCGGGCCGTTCGACGCGTTTCTGACCCTGCGCGGAGTGAAGACCCTGGCGCTGCGCATGGAACGCCACTGCAGCAACGCGCTGGAGCTGGCGCAATGGCTTGCGCATCAGCCGCAGGTGGCGCGCGTCTATTATCCGGGCCTGCCGTCGCACCCGCAGCACGAACTGGCGCTGCGGCAGATGCGCGGTTTCGGCGGGATGATTTCCCTCGACCTGAACAGCGACCTGGCCGGCGCCAAGCGTTTCCTCGAGAGTGTGCGGATCTTCGCCTTGGCCGAGAGCCTGGGCGGGGTGGAAAGCCTGATCGAGCACCCGGCGATCATGACGCACGCCAGCATCCCCGCAGGCACTCGCGCGCAGCTCGGCATCGGCGATGCGCTGGTGCGTTTGTCAGTGGGTGTCGAGGATGTCCAAGACCTGCGCGCCGACCTGGCCCAGGCGCTGGCGCGGATGTGAGCAGTGGGTCGAAATGAGCCCGTCGTGACCGGTCGCTTTGGCCTGTGGATTCAACCGGTCGCTTCGATTACTTGCTCGTGGAGTCGACGGGGATCTCAGAGCCGCTGCCGGCCGCGGAGCCTCGCTTGGGTCGGCGGACAGCTCTCACTTTCCCGCTGCTTGCGCCTCCGCAGAAAAACTGATCGCCGCCATCGGACTCAAGCCCCGACACGCCTACGCCAGGCGGCATCTTGAGGCTCTCCAGGACCTCTCCCGTTCGAGGGTCGACTCGCCGCAAATCGCTCTCCTCACCTTCCCAGGTACCGTGCCAGAGTTCTCCGTCGACCCAGGTGACCCCGGTGACGAAACGGTTGGACTCGAGGGTGCGAAGAATCGCCCCGGTCTGGGGATCGATTTGATGAATCCTCCGGTCCCGATACTCTCCCACCCAGAGTGTCCCTTCGGCCCACGTGAGCCCCGAGTCACTGCCGCCGGGCGCCGGGATCGTGGCGAGCACTCGACCGGTCTTTGGGTCTATCTTCTGGATGCGATCCTCGGCGATCTGAAACAGGTGCTGGCCGTCGAAGGCCGTTCCTGCATGCGCGGCGACATCAATCGAGCGCAGCGTCTTCCCGCCCACCGGATCGAGGGCGTTCAGCTTGTCGCCGCTAGCAAACCAGATTTGCTGACCGTCATAGGTGACCCCATGTACGTTGTCGACACCCGGAAAGGGTCCATATTCACGAATGATTTCGGCTGCTGATCGTTTCATGTCGTCCACTCTGGTAGCTCGGTAGTGAAGTGATCCTAGTCACTCGGTAGTGGAATGGGGAGTAACAAAGACGTCGCGAAACCCGGCACCGATGAGGTCATCCAACGACGCGCTCGCCCGCGCCCAAACCACTGCACCTTGCCGGATGTCGCCAACGAGTCGAGTGCCCGCTGCGCGGTGCGCTGGCTGGTTCCAAGCACAAGCGCCAGGGCCGAGCTCGACCACGATTCACCGTCGGCGAGGAAGGCGAGCACCGCTGCCTGCTTCTCTTCGACGGGCCGTGCCAGCACGACGACTTCCCGTGCGCAGCGCGGCACCAGTGCAAACCCGCGCTTCGTCGCGGTCACGCCGGCCAATGTCCGAAGCGCCGCGCGAAGCCGCCCGACTTCGACGCGCAACCGCGCGCGATGGGACTCATCAGTGAGCTTCAAACGAAAGGCTCGGGCGATGAGCGTCTCCCTCGGCACGTCTGCGGGCCACGCTTCGCCCAACGCCCGCGCGAGCGCGAACAACACCGGACGCCTTGCGAGCGAGACCAGCGTGCACGCGTCACGCACGACATGACGGCACGCGTCCACGACGAGCGCCTTTGAGGCCAGTAACGCTTCAACCTCCTCGAGCAGCAGGAGCCGCTCCTCGCCATGCGCAATCAGGCGAGCCGCGGGCGTGTTGAAGATAAGGGATGCGCTTGCGACCTCCGCTGTCAGCGCAGGGATACCGGCGTGGTGCGCGGCGTGCTCGGCCCGAGCAAGCGCAGCCCGCGCCGTCTTCGCCTGGAGGCGTCGCATCGCGATCCCCGCAACGACCAACTCGTGGGCGGCCCTTGATGCAGGCGACAAAGGTGTGGGGTCAAGCTCGGCGAGCCTGCGCTCAGCCTCGTCGAGGTGCCCGATCAGGAGCAAGCGTCGGATTTCGAGATAACGCGCATGCGCGGCGTTCACTCGGTCGCCGTGTTCCTCGAGCGTTGCTCGCGCCGCGTCGAGCGCCTTCGCAGGCCAGCCCAGGTCACGCGAGGCGAGCGCGATCTCGGCCTCGGCGACGACACACCGCGCGCGGGCCAAGGCCTCTTTCGGACCGAAGGCACGCGCCGCACTTCGCATGAGAGCCTTCGCTCGAACAAAATCGCCAAGCTGCGCCATCGCGATGCCTCGAAGCGCGAGCGCAGGTGCATCGTCGCGCAAGGCGACCCGGTTCAGTGCGCCGAGGGGATCACCCGCCGCGAGCGCACGCGCCGCGGCCGTGATCAGCGAGTCCATCTGAATCCCGCCACACTTGTCACTCCCACCGTCCGATGCCCGGTGTTTAGTCTATCTCACGACCACCTACCAGCACGTCGTATCGAGAACTGATCGAACGACGGCAGACCACCAAGGGAGCGCAAAATCATGATCAGACACATGACCGGGACACGTGAAGAATGGCTGGCAGCTCGGCTCGAGCTGCTCAAGGCGGAGAAGGAGCTCACGCGGCGCAGTGACGAACTGGCGCGGCGACGTCAGGCGCTGCCGTGGGTTCGGGTCGACAAAGAGTACCGATTCGAGACCGATGAAGGGAGTGCCTCGTTGGCAGACCTTTTCAGAGGGCGCTCGCAGCTCCTCGTCTACCACTTCATGTTCGGACCTGACTACACGGCGGGGTGTCCGTCCTGCTCGGCGATTGCGGACGGGTTCGACGGCTTCGTCGTCCACCTGGCGAGCCACGACGTCACGCTTTCGGCGGTGTCGCGGGCGCCACTTGCGAAGTTGCAGGAGTACAGGCAGCGGATGGGGTGGACGTTTCCCTGGGCGTCCTCGCTCGGCGGCGACTTCAACTTCGACTTCAACGTCTCGTACACCGAGGAGCAACAGCGCAAGGGGCTCGTCGAATACAACTACCAGCGCGGCGGCCACGCAATGGACGCGACGCCGGTTCCGGAGCCCGTCGCCCAGTTCGCGGCCACCTGCGGAACCGACGCGCCCACGTACTCGCGCGATAGACCGGGCATGAGCGCGTTCGTGCTCGAGGACGGCGTTGTCTACCACGCCTATTCCACCTATGCGCGCGGACTGGATGGCCTCTGGGGCATGTACCAGTGGCTCGACCGTGCCCCAAAGGGGCGCAACGAAACGGGCGTCTGGTGGCGCCGCCACGACGAGTACAGCCCGCGGTGAGCCAGGTAGTGGGTGTCGTTGGCGCGGCCGGGAGACGGGAGATTTCACGACGGAGGGCTTGCGAGCTAGCTTCCCAGCGAGCCTTCTTCGGCGTCTCGGCGCTGCTCTTCGCTGTCAGCGCGGCGGTGACGATCGTCTGGTGCGCTTCCATGCCGGCGATGGGCGAGATACCGATGCCCGGCGGCTGGACGATGTCGATGGCGTGGATGCGAATGCCCGGCCAGACGTGGCTCGGCGCCACGGCGTCGTTCCTCGGCATGTGGGTCGTGATGATGGTAGCGATGATGCTGCCATCCTTGGTGCCCATGCTGTGGCGATACCGCCAGGCCGTCGGCAGGACAGGCGATACGCACCTGGGCCGGCTGACCGTGCTGGTGGGCGTGGGGTACTTCTTCGTGTGGACCTCGTTTGGAATGGCCGCCTTTGCGCTAGGCGTCACGCTGGCGACGGTCGAGATGCAGCTGCCGGCGCTGGCGCGCGTCGTTCCGCTCGCGGTCGGTATGGTCGTCCTGATCGCCGGCGCGCTCCAGTTCACCGCGTGGAAGGCACATCACCTTGCCTGCTGCGGGGCGGCACCGGGGCACGGCAGTACGTTGCCAGCGGACGCCGGCACGGCCTGGCGACACGGCCTGCGCCTGGGTCTGCACTGCAGCTACTGCTGTGCAGGCCTGACGGCGATTCTCCTCGTCATCGGGGTCATGGACCTGCGTGTGATGGCTGCTGTAACGGCAGCCATTACCATCGAACGTCTCGCACCGGCCGGTAAGCACGTCGCACGAGCCATCGGAGCCGTCGCCATCGGGGCAGGGTTGTTCCTGATCACGCGAGCAGCCGGGCTCGGATGACGCATCTCGCAGGGTGTGTCTGAACTTCGCCCACCGTGCGAGCCTGGGACCATCCGCAGCGGAGTCAGGGTGAAAGATGCGCTGATCATCTTCCATACCCCGTTACTTCATAGCTTGTTTTGCCTCGTCGCCACAGCGGGAAGCCCTGCTCTCGGCAAATCTAAATTGGACGGTTCTGAAGGTAAATTCAGTGCCTGCAGCACTGCGTAGTCGTGCCCGTAAACGTCGGGTTTAAACGTCACTCGACCATCGATACTCAGGTCCACGGTCCAATAAGCTAGTAGCACAGGCACTTTTACGGGGAGCGTAATATTTTCTGTCTTACCGTTGGCTAACCGTGTCTGAATTGCGGCGGTACTCCAACGAATCGGGTCGTTGAACAACAGCTCTACCAACTGCAGCGGGTTTTCGACCCTGATGCAACCTGAACTGGTGGCGCGGCGTGTTTGAGCGAACAAGTCTCGATGAGGCGTGTCGTGGAGATAAATCGCATAGTCATTTGGAAACCGAATAACGACCTGGCCAAGAGAGTTGTCAGGACCCGCATCCTGACGGAGCGTAATCCCGCGCGGGTTGTGCCAATCGATGGTCGACAGATCGACGACAGCCCCTTGCTTGTCAAGGACTAGAATACGGTTTGCGTCAAGGTAATGAGGATTCTTCAGAATCTTGGGAAGAATATCTTTGTCGAGAATCGTCGGTGGAACGGTCCAGGTAGGATTGAACGTTACGTAAGTAATCTCGGATTGAAAGACCGGTGTGCTGCGAAAGGGTTTACCGACCTGAACACGAGAACGCCATATCGCCTTACCGTTGCGATAGAGCGCGACTTTGTACCCGGCGATATCGACGACCACGAAGGTTCCCTGAAGCTTGTACAGTAGCCAGCGCGCCCGCTCCATGTTCACTCGAACCTGGTCTATCCGTGCCTCTATCGGTATGTTCAACGCCGCAAGAGTCGCCGCACCTACCACGCCGTCCACCGGAAGGTATTGCTCGGTTTGAAACTTTTTAACCGCAGCCGTAACGGTTTCGTCGTAATCAGTCCGCGTTGCCTTTGGCTCGCCCAGATAACCGCCGGCAGTCAAACGGGTTCGCAACACCGCGACCGAGGCGTCGGTCACGCCTGGCTTGAGGACCTGCCCCGGGGCAATCAGCGGCCAACCGCCAATGTCTCGAACCCTGCGCAAATGCGCCAACCCCTCTCGCAACCTGCCGTAAATCGCATCTTGTGGCGGTGCTTGATCGAACGCACGTGCAACGTTATGGGTTTCGATTGAATCAAAGAAGCCTTTGACGTCTTCGCGAGGATCGACGTCGACGGGGTCGAAGTTCCAATGTATTTCCAGACGAGAGGGATCGACTTTACCGCGCCGCAACTGGAGCAGCGCCGTAATGTAAGTATGGGTGGCCGCTATATCAAACGTCGCGCGTTGTGCGGGGGTGGGCGCCGTTGTGCGCATCGACGCTTCGGCCCTGGCCAGATCATTGATACGGAAATCACCAGGGTCCAGACCATCTGCCTGAGTGTTGTTCAGGCTTTTCAACAGCTGAGCGACGTCACTATCGTTTGTCCAGGCAGCACGAAAGCTTCGCTGAGCATAAAAATCCATGACCGCGCGACTGACATCCACGCGCTGGTGGCGCGGTGAGGCCGCTGGTAGAGGGGAAGACGTTGAGCCCTGGGCGAGAATTGCCTGGATAGCCTGTGCGACGGCGTCGGCTGGCGCAACGTCAATGACGCCAGGTAATGGAGTCGTCGGCGAAATCGGCGAAGAGTGCGCTGTCGCTGAACTGCCTATCAGAAGTCCCATAAAAAAGACGCGGCTTAACATGGATAGATTTGATAGCTGCCGCATGGCTAATCCTTAATTTTCCGTACATAAGGGCTAGCATCCTTCACACTGCTAGACTCGAATAAATCGTAATGAGATACGCACATGCCGCTAGACCGCTTGGGTTTTCTAATGGCAGTCATGCTTCTGATGTCCATTTCTGTAGAAGCAGCCTACGCCGATTCGCTTGAGGCCGCGCTGGTCAAAGCGGCACCAGACGCTAACTCCAAGGTTATCGCGTTGGCCGTACGTGCGTCTCAGTGCAGATTGGCGCAAGGCGCAGCACCTGCCCAAAGACTTGCCGTGATTGATTATTCCCTGCCCTCGACCAAACAGCGCCTGTGGGTTTTCGACTTGAAACAGCGCACATTACTTTTCCACGAACTGGTCGCCCACGGTCGAAACAGCGGCGAAAACATGGCCAGTCAATTTTCCAACCAGAATGAAAGCAAGGCCACTAGCCTAGGGTTGTATAGGACGCGTTCGACCTATGTCGGTCATAACGGTTATTCCTTGCGCATGGAGGGATTGGAGCCTGGCTTCAACGATCATGCACTCGACCGAGCGATTGTCATCCACGGGGCACCCTATGTCAGTCCCGATCTGGCGCGGATGAACGGCCGCATTGGTAGAAGTCTAGGTTGCCCAGCCGTCCGCCCTGCCATTGCTCATCAACTCATCGACTCAATGAAAGATGGTCAGTTGTTGTTTTCTTATTATCCGGATCAGCGCTGGCTGAGCTCGTCTTCAATTGTAAATTGCGGCAACTCCACCGTTGCTGAAGCGTCAAAGCCGAGTACGGGTTTTTGAATGGTTTAGTTTGAGAGAGCCGTGCGATTCATCTTCGTCGTTTATGGGCTTTCTAATAGGGAGCCGGCCTTGTGTGTAAGAGGTGACGGATCACGCTTTCCAGACGTGCTCACGGTTCAATCACAGCACCGCCCTTTTCCCAAGCCAATCCCGCTCTCAACCTTTGTGCCCAGATAAAACTGCAAAACAAGACACCCCAATGCCTTTAACGTCTGCTCTAGGCACATCCCCAGCTCTCTCCCGCTGTTTCTCTGTGGCACCGAATGATGGATTGGGCGTAGCAATCCCCCACCCCCCCGGTCAGCTTGGCTAACCCGCTATAATTTCTTTGCTTTGTAGCAATTTCTAAGCAAGCTGTAATTGCTACCTGTCACGGGCACTGCCGGTACAATGCGTGTACTTTTCCTCGAAAGGAGTCGACACCATGCCTGGTGATTATTCGTTGTCGGATGTGCTGGAGAGGATCTTCAC
This sequence comes from Pseudomonas sp. F220, assembly GCF_057813935.1. Classification (NCBI taxonomy): domain Bacteria; kingdom Pseudomonadati; phylum Pseudomonadota; class Gammaproteobacteria; order Pseudomonadales; family Pseudomonadaceae; genus Pseudomonas; species Pseudomonas sp. F220. Next base: position 6,050 of record NZ_JBVASJ010000059.1, on the reverse strand, counting down.
AACCAGTTGGCCCTGGCACCCAAAAACTTAGGAAAAGATCATGATTAGGCGCTTGCTAAGTGTTAACAACAGGCTAGGTTTACAAACAAGGAGTTAAATAGCTTCAAACGCTATGGCTCAAGCCTCTGACTCTGAGTCCTTTCGATGAGGATTTTCGATTCATAAGGGTGGGGGCTGGCTGATGGAGCTTGTTTGGGCTACCGAAGATTTGGTGATTGCCGGGCGTTCGTACACCGGCTTTCCGATTCTACTTTGGGACACGATGGAGAGTTGTGCTCCCGCCAATGATTTTCTTCGTCACTACCTTCTGCGCGGGGCCATTGGGTCAACGAAGTCCTGGCCGAGTACAGGTCGTGCACTGTACGACTTCCTCAGTTTCCTTCAGGTCCATGATCTCGATTGGCGCGACGTTGATCGTGGCGAGGCCAAAAGCATTGTCGCTGCCTACCGGGACTACTGCCTAGTCGAGTGCGGGCTGGCTCGCTCAACAACACGACAACGGTTGCACTACGTCTGCAAGTTCTACGAATACGCCCAGACACAGGGATGGGTGATCCGTCTGCCGTTTAGCTATGAAGAGCGGACGGTCAAGCGTGAGCTCGGATTCCTGGCCCACGTCAATGCCAGTGGCGGCAAGGCCATGGCAAATGACCTGATGCCGCGTGCGCATAAAACGTTGCCGAAGTTTTTGAGCATGGATGAGATCAGGGCGCTCTTGCACGCCGCTGAGAACCCTCATCATCGAATGATGATCCGACTCGGGCTTCAGAGCGGTCTGCGTCGCGAGGAAATCGCCACGATTCCACTGGCCTACATCTTCGATCCCGACAAGTCTGGCAGGCGCGAGCGCAACATTCGGATTCGTCTTGATCCGCGCGATGGTCATGGCATGCTGACGAAAGGTAGCAAACCACGCGACATCTATGTCAGTCGCCGCTTCCTCTCCGATCTTCACCGCTACGTGGTCCAGGTTCGCGGTGAGCGGAGCTCTTCAAGCCCTGCAAAGTACAAGCCGCTGTTCCTCAATCAGTTTGGGGAGCCCTTCTCCAATGATGGAAAGGGCATCGAGCGCATCGTCCGCAATATCGGCAAGAAGGTCGGCATTAAGGTTTATCCCCATATGCTCCGCCACACCTATGCCACACATACCCTGCTTGCTCTGCAACGCAATCGTGGCGACGTAGAACCTCTGGTGTTCGTGCAACGGCAGCTCGGCCATAGCTCGATCCAGACAACGATGGTGTACCTGCATTTGATTAACGAATTGGCCGATAGCGCGGTGCTGGCCTACGACGACGAGCTGAATGACCATTTGGAGACGGCCTGATGGGCAAGCGCAAGGTCTATGTCAGAACCGATCTCAGCGTTCCGCAGGTCGAGCATCGCGTTGATCCGCAAGGAGGTGTCATCGTGCTTCCCGAAGCTCTCCCACCAGCCAGCACACTGGTCACTTTCGGGCGAAATACCACTAGCCAACGGAGTTTCGACTTTTCCCGCTGGTACGGTACAGGCATTGATCCGATCACCTTTGCCTGCCAGCGGCAAATTGAGCGTTTCTTGGCCGGACAGGATATTGCGATCGAGGTCAGTACGGTAGTCAACTATTGCAATGGCTTGCGCAACTTCCTCGACTACCTGGTACTGCGTGCGACCGCACTCGGACACAAACTGACCCTGGCCGACATCGACCGCGAACTGATCGATGGCTATCTCGCCCACCTTGCTGGCCTGGGGGTAGCTACAACATCCCAGAAGAGCCTCTATAGTTGCACGAAGTCGGTGCTTCAAGCGCTCGGCCAGCGTGGAATGATTGCCTTGGTCATCGCTGGTGATGCAGCCACCTTCCCACGCAACCCTTTCCCGAACAGCAACCGAAAGACAAAGGGCGAAACCCCGCTGCCGAAGGCCCAGCGCCAAGCGTTCGCGGCGGCGGTTAAACAGGCGGTCATGCCGATCTGGCGCGACGACGTGCCTCTGACCAGCGAGCTGTTAACTTATGCTCTGCTGATCGTAGCGTTGCACACGGGGCGCAACACCACCCCGCTGCTGGAGATGGGGCGCGATTGTCTACGCGCCCATCCCAAGGACAATAGCACCTTCCTGATCCTGTGGAAACGGCGCGGGCACAACACCAGCAAGGTCATCCTGCGTGGTGAAAGTACGAATGAGCGAGTTTTGGAATCCACCCCCACCGTCAAGATCAACGTCGAGCGCATGATCCGTCACGTAATTGCCCGCACCGAGCCGCTACGTGCAGAAGCTCCCGACAACCTTCAGGCGCGCGTCTGGCTGTATCGATCACGCGGCAACGAAGGGACCGGGCAAGTCACTACACTGTCTGATATGGCCCTGAACTACGGCATTCAGAAGCTCGTAGCTAAGTACGGGCTCACGGACAGCGATGGCCAGCCACTGCGGATTAACATTTCACGCCTGCGCAAGACCTTCGCCAACCGCATCTTCGAATTACTGGACGGTGATCTGGCAACTACCGCCATTGCCCTTGGCAACACGCCCCAGGTGGCCGGACGAAACTATCTGCTGCCGAATGAGGATGCCAAGCGCAACTGGCGGTTTATGGGCGACGTCATGGTCGAGGAGTTGCTGGCTTACACCATCGGCGCAACCTATAAGACGACGCCTATGGGGCGCTGTGGCGATCCGGTAAACAGCCAGTACGCCCCCAAGCGAGAAGGTGCGACCTGCATCAACTTCCTTAACTGCCTGCGCTGTCGGCATTACGCGGTGACGGGCAACGACCTGCACAAGCTATTCAGTTTCTACTTTCGTGTATTCGCCGAGCGCATGCGCATGGATAAGAAGCGCTGGGCGCGAGACTACGCGCACATACCCCGACTGATTGACGATTACATCGTGGCTGAGGGGCTGAGACGTGGAGTCTTCAAACTCGCGGCCGTCGATGCCGCACGCGAACGAGCCCGCATCGAGCCACACCCCTTCTGGGCGTCCGATGTGGTGTCGGACCTGGAGGCCTTTGCATGATGGCCTCTCTGCCTTGGGCGCGTGTCGAGGCGCAGCCGAGGGATGTACGCGAACTACCCGAGAGCCAGCGCGATACTCTTATCGTGAGCGCCACTCAAGTCGAAGGGCACTGGGTCATTCTCAGTCAGTACGGCGACGACTGTTGGCAGCTAGACGGTATGCCAAGCAACATGCGTGACAGTCAAAAGCACCTGAACTTCCAACATGTGCCGACTGCGTTCAGAGTAGTGATGAAAGCTGTCATGTACCGCTACTTGCGGCGCGGCCGGGAAGGCCAACAACGGCCAAAAGGGGGAACGTTGAACCAGTTTTTTAGGAATGTAACGTCCTTCCTGCGCTACCTAGATGAGCTCTCACTTACCCACCTGGAATTGGTCACCCCCATTGTCTGCACAAGTTATGCTGCCGAGTGCCGGGAGTACCGCCAATCTCGCCAACGCAAAGATAAACCGCTGTCGCAGAAAGGCCTTTTGAACCGCTTCAAGGCCGTCGAAGCGCTCTACGAGTTGAGTCAATACTCTCACAACCCAATCCCACAGCATCCGTGGCATGGAACTTCTTCTACAGCTATGGCCGGGTTAACCGGCAGCGGTGCGTTCCGCAAGCAGGCTAGTAAGACGCTGCTGATGCCGGATACGGTGTTCTGCACCCTGTTCGAGAAAGCCTACGAGCAAGTTCAATGCGGCAAGCGTTTACTCGATCTACGCGATGCCGTCGCAGCTGTCGTAGTGGAACGGAGAGCACAGAAGCCTTGGGCTGTCGTTGATGCCAAGAACCACAAACTTGCCGCCCTTGGCTGGGAAGGCGGTTTGGCAGCGTTCAACCAAACACTTCTAAATCTGCGCACCGCCTGCTACATCGTACTGGCCAGTACCTCCGGTTGCCGCAACCACGAGTTGGCCAACGTCCAGTTAGGCGCGCACCACCGCACCGAGGATGATGAAGGCACCATCTTCCATTGGATGCGCTCTAAGTCGGAAAAGACCGATACCGGGGTACACGACTGGATGATCCCCGAGGCAGCCGTGCGGGCGCTTCGTCTTATGGAGCGTTGGGCCGAACCTTACCAAGCCATGATCTCCGCCGAGATCGTCGAGCGACGCAAGGTCAACCCACTCGACCCGGAAATCATCCATGCGCAGAAGCATCGTCATGCGCTGTTTCTCGGAGTAACCCCGAGGAAGAGCAACCAAGTTCGCACCCTGTCGAATGAAGCATGGGGTCATGCCCTCAAGGCATTTACCAAGAATGCAGGAGTGGACTGGTCGCTTACCAGCCACCAGTTCCGTCGCAAGTTCGCCAACTACGTGGCCCACAGCCAGTTCGGCGATCTACGTTACTTACGCGAGCATTTTGCGCACTGGAGCATGGACATGGCTCTCGGCTATGCGATGGATGATGGCTGGGGCAGCCACCTTGACCTTGAACTGTACGATGACATTCAGACTGAACTTGAAGACATCAAGCTCGGCACTGTGAATAGCTGGCTAGGCGACGATCCACTGGCTGGCGGTTACGGGCGCTCGATCAAGCGATGGCAGCGCGACCCAGCTAACCTTGCCCTCTTCAAGGATCACCAGACAATGGTGATTTCGATTGCCGAGAGTACCGCCATCCGCAGCAACGGACACGCCTGGTGCACCGCCGACAATGATGGCTGCGTAGGCAACACACTGGAACGGACGCGCTGCGGTGACTGTAACAATGCCGTGATTGGGCGCCGTCATCTTGGTATCTACCGGCAGCTCTACAGCAACCTCAAGGAACTGCTGGAATGCAGCGATATTGGCGAGAGTGGTCGTATGCGCGTTCTGCGCGACCTGGAACGCTGTCGCAATGTATTCATGCAGCTTGGCTATGATCCAGAGAGCGACGTAGCGTGACGATCAGACGTAAGCCCGCCGACGCCCGAGAAAAGGAGCTGATGCTCGCGCTCCACCGCATTGAACGTGGTCGGGCAAAGACAGATGAAAAGAAAGTTACCATCGCGGCAGTAGCACGTGAGGCGGGCGTTTCGGCGGCACTGATCCATAACCATTATCCGAACATCGCCGAGGCCATCCGCGAGGTTCAAGGGCGCTCTAGCCGCGCTCAGCGCGATGTGAAGCACCAGGATCTACGTGCCGAACGAGAGAAGGGGCGTGCTCTGCGTTTGGAGATAGAGGAGCTGCGTGCCAAGGTCGCCAGCCTTGCTTCTCTCAACGAAGTGCTGATAAACGAAAATCGGATTTTAAAAGCTAAGCAGAACGATTTTAGAGTGGTCGGTCCCCGCTCATGAGATGAGCTGCATGCATAAGATTGTTGCCGCGAACCGAGAAGATTGGAGCAACGCAATGCCTACCAGCTACTACCTGGCGTGCCTCGAAACCTATCGTTATGTCTGGATTGGTACGCTTGGCGACACAACGTCTGCAACTGATATCGACGCTGACCTCGTATCGAGTTTCTGCTTGGTGCACCGGGGTAAGGCGCTCATCGTGGTTAGTGAGACGCATCAGATCGTTGAAGAAGGCCACGAATGGGCGAGTTGACCTGCACAGCGCTCAGATAAGGAGGGCCTTGCGTGGGTAATTGCACTGACTTGACCACCCATTTGCATTCAGCCTGACCAGCCATTTGTATCAGACTTGACCAGCACGTTGAGTAACCATGACCGGCAGTGAACGGCTAAAGCCGTCAATTACATGGCCAACAACTGGAGTCGGTTGGAGCGCTATGTGGAGGCTGGTTTTTTACCGATTGACAACAACCCCGCCGAACGAGCGATAAAGCCGTTTTTAATCGGGCGCAAGGCTTGGCTATTCAGCGATACGCCCAAAGGTGCCACCGCCAGTGCGCCGATTTACAGCCTCGTCGAGACCGCGAATCTCAACGGCCAGGAGCCCTATGCGTGGCTGCGCCACGTATTGGAGCGTTTGCCGCACGCCTCGTCGGTAAATGACTACGAAGCGTTGTTGCCGTGGAACTGCTCTCTGGAAATGCCACGGTAAACGCAAGCCGCATTCGGTAGGTGTACTTGGTGGATCGCTTACAATACCGGAAAGAAG
>NZ_JBVASJ010000058.1:0-20254 GCF_057813935.1 Pseudomonas sp. F220 | reverse complement strand
GTTTGCTTACGTTTGCCGGCGTATTCGGCATCGGCGAAGGACATCTGTTTCATCGGGGCTCAACCGTTCTGTTCGTGTGAGGTGCGTATTTCACCAGATCGGGAAGTCTTTTTCAGAGTTTCCCTAAAGGTTTTTTACATTCCCTCAGCATCAATGGACTCATTTCAGGATTCGTTCAGAGGGCGTATCAAGAACCGGGAATAACATAATTCCAAGTCGCACTACCGACTGGCATTACCGACTGACTGGCTACCAACGACTACTTGACGAAGGTTTTTAAAAAACAAGATCAAAGCACACGTGCGGTTAACCTTCTTTAGCGCCAGCAAGAGAATTAAGAGAGGGCATATACTCGTGGTTCATCGGTAGAACCGACAAGAATGATGAGGAAACGTTGAAACATGCTTCCCCGAACCACTCTTTGACGTTGACCTGGTAATTATAGATGCAGTATCCATCAAGAATATATCGCGTGTAAGGCGCTCACTTTCCCACCACCTTCGCCGAGCTGGAGCGTGGTGCCAGTTGGCTGCTGCTCAGCGACACGGGTCCGAGGGTTCGCTCGGGCTGTCCTGACTGGCTGTTTTTGGCCGATGAACTCAAGGTCAATCATCAAGCGCAGCGCAATGCCGATGCCAAAGCCCAGGCAGTGATTGACCTGAAACAGCAGCTGTCCCGACGTGGCATCAGCCTGCTGGTGGTCATCGTTCCAGACAAGAGCCGCATCGCGTCTGCGCAACGTTGCTCACTGCACCGCCCAGCCTCTCTCGAAGGGCGCATCCAGGCCTGGTCCTCGAAGCTGAATGTGGGGGGTGTGTCGAATCTGGACCTGACCGACGCGCTGACACCACTGGGCGCCAATGCCTATTTGCGCACCGACACGCACTGGAGCGAGTCCGGTGCCAAGGCTGCAGCCGATGCAATCGCGCAGCGCCTGAAGACCCTCGGCATCAGCGCAACGCCACCCAGGTCGTTCAATGAAAGTCTTGCCCCACTCGCGGTGCGGCCTGGCGATCTGGTCCATCTGGCGGGCATCGACTGGCTGCCGCTCAAATGGCAACCCGCACCCGAAATGGTCGCCCAAACCAACACCCGCGAACTTCCCGCTGTGTCAGCCGACAGCCCTGACAATGAGGGAGACCTCTTTGGCGATGCCAACCTACCCAACACCGCGCTCATCGGGACCTCATTCTCACGCAACTCCAACTTCGCGGGGTTCCTGCAGCAGGCGCTGGGCGCCCCCGTGGGTAACTTCGCCAAAGATGGCGGAGCGTTCTCTGGCGCAGCAAACAGCTACCTCAACAACCCCGCCTTCAAAGAAACGCCACCCAAACACATCATCTGGGAGATCCCGGAGCGGGACCTGCAGTCGGCATACACCGCCCCCCTTGCGTATCGATCACTGCAATAGGTCCTTCACTTCCAATCGACCCGCAGACAGCTGTATCGCTGAGGGCCACGGTACCGACTCCGTCTCGTATGTATTGAGGCGATTTGTACGGTTACCAGTGCGGCCATCACCAAAAAAAACGATATCCAAGACCCGGATTAGCGTACTGGAAAATGTACGAATCGGGGCGTAGCACTGCGATGGCAGGTAGCGCCATCGCACTCCACACCTCCCAGATAGCGACCAGGTGCAAAAGAACCTGCCTCCATTTATTTCGCCCGCAGATGCAGATTTTCAGAACCCGGCGTCGTCAAGATAAACAACCGCTAAAATGTCATCCTATGGATCCACTAAAACAATAAAACATCAAGCCTGGCGATTATCGCCCAAAATAACCCCGAAAACAGACTGAAATAATTGACACCTATACAGCCGAGGAAATCTAATGGATCCATTAAAAAAATAATCACTAGCCTGGAGAGCCACCATGTACCCAAAAAACACCTGGTACGTTGCCTGCACCCCCGATGAAATTGCCGATAAACCCCTGGGCCGGCAGATCTGCGGCGAAAAGATGGTTTTTTATCGCAGCCTGGAAGGCAAGGTCGCGGCGATCGAGGACTTTTGCCCACACCGTGGTACACCGCTGTCTCTGGGCTACGTGGAAAACGGCAACCTGGTGTGCGGCTATCACGGACTGGTGATGGGCTGCGACGGCAAGACCGTGGCGATGCCCGGGCAACGGGTACGCGGCTTCCCCTGCAACAAGACCTTCGCCGTGATCGAGCGCTACGGTTTCATCTGGGTCTGGCCCGGCGAGCAGGCCCTGGCCGATCCGGCACTGATCCATCACCTGGAGTGGGCCGTCAGTGACCAATGGGCCTATGGCGGCGGCCTGTTCCACATCGGCTGCGACTACCGCCTGATGATCGACAACCTGATGGACCTGACCCACGAAACCTACGTGCATGCCTCCAGCATTGGCCAGAAGGAAATCGACGAAGCGGCGCCGGTGACCACAGTCGAAGGCGACGAAGTGGTCACCGCCCGACACATGGAAAACATCATGGCCCCGCCGTTCTGGCGCATGGCCCTGCGCGGCAACAACCTGGCCGACGATGTGCCGGTGGACCGCTGGCAGATTTGCCGCTTCTCACCTCCCAGCCATGTATTGATCGAAGTCGGCGTGGCCCACGCCGGCAAAGGCGGATATGACGCCGCGCCGGAGTTCAAGGCTTCGAGCATCGTGGTGGATTTCATCACCCCGGAAACCGACACTTCGATCTGGTACTTCTGGGGCATGGCCCGCAACTTCAATCCTCAGGACGAAGCACTGACCGCAAGCATTCGCGAAGGCCAGGGGAAGATTTTCAGCGAAGACCTGGAGATGCTCGAACGCCAACAGCAGAACCTCCTCGCCCACCCGACGCGCAACCTGCTCAAGCTTAATATCGATGCCGGCGGCGTACAGTCACGCAAGGTTCTGGAACGCCTGATCGCCAAAGAACGCGCGGTCGAACCGCAGCTGATCGCCACGGCCACCGCCTGACCCGAACGCGGCACCCTCGCGGTGCCGCGCCCTGCCCTTGCCTATGCCCTTTACCGAATAACCAGAAGTGAGCGCTCGCGGCGGCGACACTCCGAGGACCGAACATGATCGATGTGGTGGTGGTATCCCGTAACAACGAAGCCCAGGACATCTGCAGCTATGAACTGGCCAGCGTCGATGACAGCCCGCTGCCGGCGTTCAGCGCCGGTGCGCATATCGACGTGCACCTGCCCGACGGGCTGATCCGCCAATATTCCCTGTGCAACCACCCCGAGGAGCGTCATCGCTACCTGATCGGCGTGCTCAAGGATCCGGCCTCACGGGGCGGCTCGCAAAGCCTGCACGAACAGATCCACAGCGGCGCGCGCCTGCGCATCAGCGAACCGCGCAATCTGTTCCCCCTGGTCCATCAGGCCCGGCGCAGTTTCCTGTTCGCCGGCGGCATCGGCATCACCCCAATCCTGTGCATGGCCGAGCGCCTGGCCCACAGCGGCGCCGACTTCGAGCTGCATTATTGCGCGCGCTCCAGCGAGCGCGCGGCCTTTGTCGAACGCATCAGGCATTCGTCTTTTGCCGACCAGGTATTCCTGCATTTCGATGAGCAGCCGCAGACTGCGCTGGACGCGGCCAGGGTTCTGGCTACGCCCCAGGACAACGTACATTTATATGTGTGCGGCCCGGGCGGCTTCATGCAGCACGTGCTGGATACGGCCAGGGCAGAGGGTTGGCGGGAAGACTGCCTGCACCGCGAGTACTTCGCCGCGGCACCGGTGGACAGCAGCAACGATGGCAGTTTTTCAGTCAAGGTAGGCAGCACCGGCCAGGTCTTTGAAATACCGGCCGACAAGAGCGTGGTCCAGGTCCTGGAAAGCCATGGCATCGAGATCGCCATGTCTTGCGAGCAAGGGGTTTGCGGCACCTGCCTGACCCGGGTGCTGGAGGGTGTGCCGGAGCACCGCGACCTGTTCCTCACCGAGGATGAACAGGCCCTCAACGACCAGTTCACCCCCTGCTGCTCACGTTCGAAAACGCCGCTGCTGGTCCTGGATATCTGAGAGAAGTCACTCCGGGCGGAGAATCACCTTCATCCGCTCATCCGCCACCGCGGAACCGAAGATCTCGGCATAGCGCAGGGTCGCGTTGGCGTGCTCGCGCATGATCGCTTCCGCCCGCGCGCCCTGACGATTGACCAAGGCATCGAACACCGAATGGTGCTGCATGTGGGCGTAATTGAAGCGTCGGTATTCGCGGACCATGTCCTCACGATCCACCGCCAGCGCGGTCACCGAAGCGAACGGCAAATGGTCATTGCGCGCCAGCGCATCGGCGATCGCCGGGTTGTGGCTGCCTTCGACGATCACCTGGTGAAAGCGCATGTTGAGGTCGTGATAGACCTCAAGGTCGTCCTCGGTCACATAACCCTTGTCGAACAACTGGTCGCCCTGCGCTAGACACAGCTCGAGGGCCGCTCGCGCCTCATCCGACAAACCCCGTTCGGCGGCCTGGCGCGCCGCCAGGCCTTCGAGCACCCCGCGCACCTCGACCGCGCCAGCGATGTCATCGGCACTCACTGAACGCACCTGAAACCCGCGACCGCCAAAACGTACCAGCAGGCCTTCCTGTTCCAGGGTACGGAACGCCATGCGCACCGGCATCCGTGAGACGCCGAACAGCTCCGCTGTGGGAATTTCCATCAAGCGTTCACCTGCCGCCAGCTCGCCGGAGGCGATCATCTTGCGCAGCGCAACCAGCACCAATTGACCGGGCTTACTCATCCAGGCAGCTTCCAGAAAACGTGGGCCGCCATAGTACCGCAAGCCTTACGCCGGCAGCATACAGATAGCGGCTTGCTAGCAAATCGAGCGTCGGCCGGCCGCTCCTACAACGACAGCGGGTAGCTGACGATCAATCGGGTCTGGTCGAAATCGCTGTTGAAGCTGCGGCGGTTGGTGGCGTTGTTCAGGCGCACGCTGAGGCTCTTCAAGGTGCCGCTCTGGAAGGTGTAGCCCAGCTCGGTGTCGCGCTCCCACTCCTTGCCGTTGCTGCCGACCTTGGTGGTGGCGTTGTCGCCATGGCCGTAACGCACCATCGCCAGCAGGCCGGGAACCCCCATCGCGGCAAAGTTGTAGTCATAACGCGCCTGCCAGGAACGTTCGTCGGCATTGCTGAAGTTGCCGTTGAACATATCGTTACCCAACGTCCGGCCACTGCTGCCATACACCGACATCCACGGGCTGTCGCCGCTGACTTTCTGCAACCCCAGGTACAGGGTGTGGCCGCCAGTGGCCGCCGAAAGCAAGGCATAGGCGGTGCGGCTCTGGATCTCGCCGATGCGTGCGCGACCGTCATCCTTGTCGATGAAGTAACCGAGGTTGGCCCCCAACACCCAGTCGCCCACCGGCTGTTTATGCAGCAGGTTGAAATAACTCTGCTGATAGATGTCTTCCAGTTGCGAATGCCAGACCCCGATCAGGGTTCGCTGCTGATTGAAGCGGTATTCGGCGCCGGCGTAATTGAAACCATCGGACGTCACTCCGGGCGCGGCCCAGGCCGAGAGGTCCTGCATGTCCGAGGAGTTGCGCAAGCTCACCGATTTGTATTGGCCTGCCTGCAATCCCAGCCCGTTGATCTCCCGCGAGTCGAGCATCGCCCCACGAAAGGTCTGCGGCAGCAGCCGGCCGTCGTCGTAACGCAGCAGCGGAATGTCCGGTAACAACTCGCCGACCTTCAGCTCGGTAGCACTAATGCGCATTTTCGCAGCGACACCGGCACGCCCGAAGTTGTCCGCCGCCCGCCCATCGTCATGCACCGGCAGCAGCTCGGAGCCACTGACCGCACGACTGCTATCGAGCTTGACGCCGAACATGGCAATGCCGTCCAGACCAAAACCCACGGTGCCTGGGGTGTAACCGGAATTGAACTTGAGGATAAAGCCCTGAGCCCATTCCTCGACCTTGCTTTTGGCCGCACCCGGATCGCGAAAGTCACGATTGAAATAATAGTTACGCAGCAGCAGATCGGTCTTGGCTCCCTCGAAAAATCCGCCGTCTTCAGCCCAGGCCGGCAGGCCGACGCCCAAGGTCAACGAGGCCGCAGCCACCGAGCGCGCAAGGATGCAGTAAGGGGTGTTCATCATTATTGTTCTCCGCTTTTCATGGACACAGCCGTTCCCCGACAGGCCGCTCAAGGCCCGTCCATCAATGGCTGCAAAATGCCCGGCCAAGCCGGGCGTCAATCAACAGGTCAGCGCATCAGAAGGGATACTGACGCGGTGAGTGCTGCACGCCGATCCAGTGATCCCGGGTGAATTCGTCAATCGCCCAGTCGCCGCTGCCGGCGCAGATCGCCCGGCTGTTCATTGATGACGGCGGTCTGAAAATGCTCGAGCTGCCATTCCAGGTGGCCGAGTTCAACGCTTCCCTGAACTGGCACCCCAACAGCGACAGCTCCGCCGCCCTACGCTGGTTCTGTGCGACGGTCGCCGAAGCGATCATCAGCGGCCAGGCCTAGGCGCCGGCCATCGCTGGCTGGGCCTGGACCCGAGGCAGCTTGAGCAGCAACAGGCAACCAGCGGCAATCACGAAGACGCTGGCAAAGACCCCGTACAGATGCAGCGGCTGCCAGCCACCATCGAGCAGGAAGCCGGCCACGGTCGGCGAGAGGATCGCGCCGATGCGGCCAATGCCGATGCCCCAGCCGACCCCGGTGGCGCGCACCGAAGCGTCATAGACCACCGGCGACAGCGCATAGAGACCGGCCACGCAGCCGTTGGAGAACAGGCCGATCAACAGCCCGAGCCCCAGGGCCGCGGCAATCGATGAGCCGGAGCCGACAAACAGCACCAGCAGGCCCGCGGTGATCAACATGAACAGCGACAGCACCCGGGTCAGCGGCCAACGCGAAGCCAGGCCGCCGATCAAGGCGGCGCCGAAGATCCCGCCGACGCTGAGCAGCACCCCGCCAGTGATCCCCTGCTGCGCCGACAGCCCGGCGGCCACCAGCAGTTTCGGGGTCCAGCTCATGACGAAATAGAAGCCGAACATCACCAGGAAAAACAGCAGCCAGATCAGCAAGGTGGTGCGGCGCATGGCGGGTGCCAATAGCTGGCCAAAACCGCTGGGGGCGCCGGGTTGTTTGAGCACCGGTGCCGGCAATTGCTCCAGCGCCGGTTGCCCCAGGCGGTGGGCCAGACGATTGATGCGTGCCAAGGCATTGGCCGGGCGACGGGCGAGAAGAAAGTCCAGGGATTCGGGCAGCCACAACAGCACCAGGGGGATCACCAGCAAGGTCACCACGCCACCAAACAGGAACACTGAACGCCAGCCCCAATGGGTCAACAGCCACACCGCCAATAAGCCGCCCAGGGTGGCACCCAAGGCATAACCGGTGGATTGCAGACTGACCGCCAGACCGCGCCAGCGCTTGCTCGAATACTCGCTGGCAATCACGTTGCTGCTGGCCAGGATGCCGCCGATGCCGAGGCCGGTGAGACCACGCAGCAACGCCAGTTGCACTGGCGTCTGGCTCAGGGCCGAAAGCAGCATGCCGAGCCCCGAGAGCGCCAGACAGAACAGGATCAGCGGACGCCGCCCGAAGCGGTCGGCCCAGGGCGCGATAAACAGCGAACCTGCGGCCATGCCGAACAGGCCGGCGCTGAGCAGCAAGCCGATCTGCGCCCCACCGAGGCTCCATTCGGCCGACACCGAGGCCGCGGTGAAAGCCATCACCAGCACGTCGAAGCCGTCGATCATGTTCAGGACAATGCAGATGCCGATCGCCAGGCATTGAAAGGACGTCATCCGTCCGCTGTCCACGCGGTTTTTCAGATCGAGCGTCATGACAGGACCTCCGCGCGGCGAACCGGCAGAGACGAGAGAGAAAACAGCAACGTGCACACGGACAGGTGGCGGACGGAACCCGGGCAGTTCCACGCCCTTGATAAGCCATTCATGACGAAACCCTTCTTGTGGTTTTTATCGGGGACGGTCAGGAGGGCTCCTGCCATCGCCAGGGCGCTAATTAACCCGCTAATGGATCCACAGACAAGTGGCGCTGACTGTGGATCCACCGATAAACAGGTCCAGACCGTTGAAAATAGAGAAGGGTTATTTGATATTGTGTTTACTTATCAATAAGTTATAAAAAATAAATTTCACGAATATTTCCGTTCGATTATCGACCAACCACAAGCAATATGGGCTTCCTGGGCCCTTCAAGGTATTTACCCGTTGATCAATCGCCATTAATGGATCCATTGAGTATTGTATGCCCTGACCCCTTCAGACAAACGCCAAGGCTGCCCGGGCCGCATCTATTGCGGCCATGTGCTGCGCCACCCGGGACGGCAGGTAGTTGAAAAAGAATCCGGCGCTTTGCAGCTTGCCGGCTCGCAACGGATCACCCTCGGGCAGCGCCCTGGAGACTCGCGCCGCCCGCGCCCAGGCCAGGGCCAGCAGCGTCACGCCGCACAACTGGAGGAAATCCCCGGCGGCCCGATAAGGGTACTCGCTGTCCTCCAGCGACCGCTCGCGCACCTCGCTGACCAGCGCCTCAAGCGAGTCGCAGAGGCTGCCCAATTGCGCCGCGAACGCTGCGCACTCCGGCAATTCGGCGCCCGACCCGGCCTCCTCGCGCAGCACCGCCAGCAGCAGGCCGAAGGCACGGCCCTCATCGCCCAGCACTTTGCGCAGCAACAAATCATTAGCCTGAATCTCGTTGCTGCCCTCGTAGATCATGGCAATGCGGCTGTCGCGCAGGGTCTGCTCGATGGCGAACTCCGCGACGTAGCCGTAACCACCGAAGACCTGCAAGGCATTGCTGGCCTGACGAAACCCCTGCTCGGTGAAAAACGCCTTGATGATCGGCGTCAACAGCTCCGCCAGTTGCCCGGCACGCTGCCGTGCGTGCGGATCCGGGTCATGTTCGGCCTGATCCAGCAGGTGCGCCGCCCAGTAGCCGATGGCGCGCAGGCCTTCGCTGGTGGCGCGCAATTCGAGCAAGGTGCGGCGCATTGCCGGGTGGTAGTGGATCGGGTCGGCCACCCGCGCCGCGACGCCTTCAGGCCGCAGCGGCGCACGCATCTGCTGGCGCTCGGCGGCGTAGGTCCGCGCGTTCTGCCAGGCAGCTTCAGCGTGACCGAGGCCTTGCAGGCCGACATGCAAGCGCGCCGAGTTCATCATCACGAACATCGCCGCCAGGCCGCGATTGACCTCACCGATCAGCCAGCCTTGGGCGCCATCGAAGACCAGGGAACAGGTGGCGCTGCCCTTGATACCCATCTTGTGTTCGATGCCGTCGCAGCGCACGGCATTGGCTTGAGCGTCATCCAGGCGCTTGGGCACCAGGAACAGCGAGATGCCGCGACTGCCGGTTGGCGCTCCCGGCACCCGGGCCAACACCAGATGCAGGATGTCTTCGGTGAGGTCCTGCTCGCCGCCGGAGATGAACAGCTTGTTGCCGACCAGACGGTAACTGCCATCGCTGTGCGGCTCGGCACGACAACGCAGCAAGCCGACATCGCTGCCGGCCTGGGGCTCGGTCAGGCACATGGTGGGCAAGGTTTCGCCACTGACGATCGGCGCCAGATAGCGTTCGCGGATCCACTGTGGTGCATGGGTCTTGAGGCATAGATAAGCGCCGTGAGCGATACCGCTGTACATGGCCCAGGCGTGGTTGCTGGCGTAGAGCATTTCCTGCAGCGCGGCGTCCAGCAACTGGGGCAACCCCTGACCACCACTGGCTTCCTCACAAGCCAGGGCCGGCCAGCCACCCTCGACGTAGGCCCGATAGGCCTCGGCAAAACCATCAGGCGTGGTGACCCGGCCCTCTTCAAAACGGCAGCCCTGGCGATCGCCGCTGCTGTTGAGTGGTGCCAGCACACCGGCGCTGAAACGACCGGCCTCTTCCAGCACCTGTAGCGCCAAGGGCAAGTCCAGGGTGTCGAACGCGGGAGTCCGGCTCCAGACCTGAGGCGCCTGTAACCAGTGTTCAAGGATGAATTGCATGTCGCGCAGCGGCGCCTGGTAGAGCCACATGGCCCACCTCCTGTCGTCGAAAATAGGAATGTGCGTCAGAGCGCAATAGCAGGCTGATGCTCAGCCCTGATACGCCGGGTTCTCGATCAGCAGCGCCATGCCCTGCCCGCCACCGACACAAGCAGCGGCGATCCCGTAGCGCAGGTTGTGCTCGCGCAGCTGCCGGGCCAGGGTCATGACCAGGCGCAGGCCGGTGGCGGCCAATGGGTGCCCGAGGGCCAGCGAGCCGCCCTGGACGTTGAGCCGCGAGCTGTCCAGTTCCAGCTCTTGGGCCACGGCCAGCACCTGTGCCGCCTGGGCCTCGTTGATTTCGAAACGGCCAATGTCGTCCAGACTCAGCCCGCTGCGTTGCAGCAACAAACGGATCGCCGGCGCCGGGCCGATACCCATGAACTCCGGCGCCACGCCAACCACCGCGCTCGCCAGCAGGCGCGCCAGTGCCGGGCGCGTGCAGGCCGATGCGCGGCCCACCAGTGCCGCCGCCGCGCCATCCACCACGGCGCAGCTGTTGCCCGCGGTTTGCACACCATTGGCATGCACCGCACGCAGCCGGGCCAAGGCCGGTAGATCCGTGAGCCGTGGATGACTGTCCTCGTTCACTGCGGTCACCCGACGCGGCAGGCTGATGCTCCGCGGCTGATAGCCGTCGAGCTCGAACACTTGATTGCCGACTGCAACTATTTCCTGGGTCCAGGCCCCCGAGTGTTGCGCCGCCAGAGCGCGTTGATGGCTGGCGCAGGCGTAGCGATCCACCGCCTCGCGACTGAGGCCATGACTCCGGGCCAGGTTGTCGGCGGTGGCGATCATGTCCAGCCCGGGCGCCGGGTCGTACAAGGCCTCCCAGAGAAAGTCCTTGAACTGCACCCCGGCTCCAAGGCGAAAACCGTCCCGGTGGGTGTAAGCGGCAATCGGGTTACGCGACATGGATTCGGCCGCCACGCACAGCGCCAGTTGCACCCCGTCGTCCAGCTGCCTGGCCGCTTGGCGCAGGAGTTCGAAACCGGTGGCGCAGATGCGCTGCACCCCCAGCGCCGGTACCGCTTGCGCCACGCCGCTGTACAACCCGATATGCCGTGGCAGCAAGTAGGCATCGAAGCTGGCCTGGGCCATGGAGCCGGCCAGCACGCTGTCCACCGCCCCCGGATCGACGCCAGCCCGGGCCAGCACTTCACGCCCGACCTTGATCCCCAGATCGATCGGCGAGACCTGCGCCAGCGCGCCACCGAGGTCGACCCAAGGCGTACGCACGGCGTCGAAAATCGCCACATCGGCAAAGGCGGAGTACTGCCCGGCGCCGCTCACGGCTTGGGCCCGGCATGCAGGATCGACGCGTCTTCGCCGCGATACAACGCCTCAACTTTGGCTGCGCGCCACTGCAAAACCGCGCGTTGGTTGATCGAACCCTTGTCGGTGATTTCGCCGCGATCGATGGACGCCGGCTCGTCGAGCAAAGCGATCCACTCCAGGCGACTGGCATTGCCGGTGGCTTCGCGATTGAGCCGTTGCAGCCAGTCGGCAAACCACTGGCGCACCGGCACGCTGGCCAGGACCTCGGCGTCACTGGCGTCCGCGCCCAACCCCGACAGTCGTCGGCATTCGTACAATCGCGCAAACACCAGGGCGCCCAGGCATTCACGATCCGGCGCGGTCACTACCAGGTCCAGGACATAGGGCGAACCTTCGAGCACCGCGCGGTTGCGCAAGGGCCCGACGCTGACAAACACCCCGGAGGACAGCTTGAAGTCTTCGGCGATGCGCCCGTCAAACATCAACCCCAGTTGCGGGTCACGCGGGTCGGCGAGCTTGAGCGCATCACCGGAACAGTAAAAGCCCAGCTCGTCGAACACCTCGGCGGTCTGCTGCGGTGACCGCCAGTAACCGGGCATGATGTGCGGCCCACGAAAGCGCCCTTCCAGCTTGCCGTCCGCCGGCACCAGGCGCACCTCGCAACCCGGCGCCGGCAGGCCGATGTAACCGGCCATGGACAACGGCCCGGTGGTAAAGGTGCAGGACGGCGCGGCCTCGGTCATGCCGAGCCCGGCCATCATCCGGATACGTTCGCCACAGTGTTGTTCGGCGACCCGGTCGAGGCGATCCCAGACGCTTTGCGACAGGCCTGCAGCGGCGAAGAAGAACAGGCTGATGCGCTTGAAAAAACACTCCCGCAGCTCCGCGTCCTGTTCCAGGGCCGTGACCAGTTCTTCCCAGCCCTTGGGCACGGTCAGGTAGGCAGTAGGGGAAATTTCCTTGAGGTTGCGCAGCGTTTGGGCGAAGCCCTGGACCGTGGGTTTGCCATCGTCCAGGTAAAAGGTGCCACCGTTGTAGAGCACGATGCCAACGTTGTGGCTGCCGCCGAAGGTGTGGTTCCACGGCAGCCAGTCCACCAGCACCGGCGGCTCCTCGCCGAACACCGGGAAGGTCTGCAACAGCATCTGCTGGTTGGCGCAGAGCATGCGTTGAGTGGTAATCACCGCCTTGGGCAATTTGGTCGAGCCCGAGGTGAAGAGAAACTTGGCGATGCTGTCCGGGCCGGTGGCTGTGAAGGCGCAATCGGCCTCGGCACCGCCGGGTTGTTCCAGCAGGCTGGCAAAACTCGCTTGACGGCGTCCCGGTACCTGACCACGCACGGTGATCAGCGGTGTCTCGGCTGGCAGCACTGCGTCGATCGCCCGGTGGTAAGCTGCGGCGTCGCTGACGAACACCAGGCCCGGTTGCAGCAGATCACAGACATGCCGCAGCTTGGCGAAGTCCTGGGACAGCAGCGAATAGGCCGGCGATACCGGGCAATAGGGAATGCCGGCATACATCGCGCCGAGGGCCATCTGCAAATGCTCGATGTCGTTGCCCGAGAACAACGCCAGCGGTTTCTCTGCCGATAGCCCATAACTCAACAGGCTCTGGGCAACGGCGCGAACGCTTTCCAGCATCTCGGCGTAACTGACCCGGCGCCAGTCACCACTGGCCTGGCGCGCGGCGATAAAGGTTTGCTGCGGGCGCACCTGTGCCCAATGCACCAGGCGGTCGAGCAGCCGCGTCGGCAACTCGGCCAACAGTTCCAGGGAGCGCATGTGCAGCACGCCCTGCTGTTCTGTGACCTCGACCGCCGCGCGACCGATGGACACCTGGCGATAGCGCGGCGCGCTGGCCTCGGCGTGGGATGGCGATCTGAATTCGGAACTCACGTGTTTGTCCTCCATCAAGGCACGCTGACACCGAGCCACACAGGGGTGACTCGCGGGTAGCGTGGCAGCCGGTGGCTGCAGCCTTGTTATTGTTATTTCTGCCTTGCACGCGGGCCGCGCGCTTCCAGGGAAGCCGACGCCCGACGCGGCGACGCATGTTCAGATCGGGTAGTGCCGCGGCCCATTCTGCAAGGTGACCCAGCGTAACTGGGTGAAATGCTCGATCGACGCCTTGCCGCCAAAACTGCCATAACCGCTGGACTTGACCCCGCCGAACGGCATCTGCGCCTCGTCGTGCACGGTCGGTCCGTTGATGTGGCAAATACCCGACTCCATCCGTTGCGCAAGGGCCAGGGCACGCCCGGCATCACGGCTAAAGATCGCCGCCGAGAGTCCAAATTCGGAGTCATTGGCCAGACGCAGCAGCTCTTCATCGCCCTCCCCGCGCAGCAATACCGCCACCGGGCCGAAGGACTCTTCGCGGTACAGGCGCATGCTCTCAGTGACGCCGTCGAGCAGGGTCGGCTGCAGGATGCTGCCGTCCAGTTGCCCGCCGACCACCAGCCGCGCGCCCTTACCCAGGGCATCGTCGATCAGCCCCTTGATGCGTGTCCCGGCACCAGCATCCACCAGCGAGCCGAGCACCGAATCCGCCGCACCAGGGTCGCCGGCACGCAAGGTAGCGACCTTGGCCGCCAGCTTGGCGACAAAAACATCGGCGACCTTGGCGTCGACGATCAGACGCTCGGTGGACATGCAAATCTGCCCCTGGTTGAAGTAGGCGCCAAAGGCGGCCGCCTCCACCGCAGCATCCAGGTCGGCATCATCGAGCACCAGCAACGGCGCCTTGCCGCCCAACTCCAACAAAGCCGGTTTGAAGTGGCGCGCCGAGAGCTCGCCAACGATGCGCCCGACATGGGTCGAACCGGTGAAGTTGACCCGACGCACCGCCGGGTTGGCGATCAGCCGCTCAACGATGGCCGCGGCATCCGCCGGGGCATTGCTGATGACGTTGACTACGCCATCGCCCAAGCCTGCGTCCTGCAATACCTGGCCGATCAAGCGGTGCACCGCAGGGCTCAGCTCGGAGGCCTTGAGCACCACGGTATTGCCGCACGCCAGCGGCATGGCGATGGCGCGGGTGGCGAGAATCACCGGGGCATTCCAGGGCGCAATGCCCAGCACCACGCCGCAGGGTTGGCGCAGCGCCATGGCAAAGCTGCCGGGCACATCGGAGGGGATCACTTCGCCGTTGATCTGGGTGGTCATCGACGCCGCTTCACGCAGCATGTTGGCGGCCAGGCGCACGTTGAAGCCGTACCAGTTGGCCATGGCGCCGGTCTCGCCGGCGGCAGCGATAAATTCTGCGCTGCGCGCCTGCAACTGGTCGGCGGCGGCCAGCAGGCGGGTACGGCGTTCGTTGGGCGCCAGCGCAGACCAGACAGGAAACGCCGCTTTGGCCGCGGCCACGGCGGCGTCGGCATCTTCCAGGGTCGCGGCGGCAACCCGCGAAACTACTTCGCCGGTCACCGGGTTACGGCGCTCGAAGGTTCGACCGTCGCGGGCGGGGCACGACTGGCCGCCGATCAGCAGGGGCACGTCCAGCATGGTGATTCCTCTTTATTTTCTTTATCGGGAATACGTTCGAGGGGTGTCACAGTAGCGCCAAGGCGCCTGAGCGAATAGCTGGCGGGGGCTCGATCACCGCGCCAGCTCGCTGCCTGACTTCTATGCCGGGCTTCAGCGCTTGTACGCCTGCAAACCGGGCTTGATGCTCTTGTCGTCGAGGAACTGCTTCATGCCCTGCTCGCGACCGCCCTCGGTGTCCAACAGGCGCGACTGATCGAGCTTGGCGTACAGGTAATCCTCGTTCTGCTCCCAGGTCAGTTCGCGGCAGCGCTTGAAGCCATGCTTGGCAGCACGCAGCACCACCGGGTTTTTCTCCAGCAGGTTGCGCGCCAGCTCGACAGTCACTTCGCGCAGTTGCGCCAGCGGTACACTTTCGTTGACCAGGCCCATCTCGGCGGCTTTCTGCCCGTCAAAGGTCTTGCCGGTCATGATGTAGTACAGCGATTGGCGATGGCCCACGGTGTCGGCCATGGCCTTGCTCACCAGGTTGCCCGGCGGAATGCCCCAGTTGATCTCCGACAGGCCGAAGGTCGCTTCGTCCGCGCAGATCGCCAGGTCACAGGCAACCAGCGGGCTGAAACCACCGCCGAAGCACCAGCCGTTGACCATGGCAATGGTCGGCTTGGCGTACATGCGCAGCAGCTTCCATTGCCACTGAGAGGCTTCGCGGCGGATTTTTTCCTGAAGGATTTCCGGCCCGGCATCCACTTCGCGGAAATATTCTTTCAAATCCATGCCAGCGGTCCAGGCCTCGCCGGCGCCAGTCAGCACCAGCACGCCGGCGTCGGCATCCTGTTCGAGTACTTCCAGCACCTCGATCATTTCGCGGTTCAGGGTCGGGCTCATGGCATTGCGTTTTTCCGGGCGATTGAGGATGACCCAGGCGATGCCGTCTTCGATTTCGACCTTGACGGTTTTCCAGCGACCTTCGTAGTTGCTCATGGTGATGCTCTCTTGTTCTTGGCTTGAAGATGAGTAAAAACTAAACCGCAAATATAGTTATGTCAATTAACTATTAATTTGATTAATCAATATTTTCCCCGACTTGGAGTAAGTACCTCCAGCACCCACTACGAAAAGCCGTCATAGCCATAGCTCGCCAACCCCGGCAAACTAGATAGCCTTCTTAACCTCCACCCTTTGAGGATTGCACTGTCAATGGCCAAGCCATCCAACATCGCCGACGCCCGCCAGGCCCTGCCCGACAGCGTCGAGGTGCAGGCGCCACTGGATTCGGCACTGGACGACCTGATCGGTTATGCCATGCGTCGCGCTCAGCTCAAGCTGTTCCAGAACCTGATCGGCCGGCTCTCGGCCCACGACCTGCGCCCCGCGCAGTTCTCGGCTCTGGCGATCATCGACCAGAACCCCGGATTGATGCAGGCCGACCTGGCCCGGGCGCTGGCCATCGAGCCACCTCAAGTAGTGCCGTTGCTGAACAAGCTGGAAAGCCGCGCGCTGGCGGTGCGGGTGCGCTGCAAACCGGACAAGCGCTCCTACGGGATCTTCCTCAGCAAGACCGGCGAGACCCTGCTCAAGGAGCTGAAGCAGATTGCCGCCCAGAGCGACCTCGACTCCACGGCGGCACTCGACAGCCGGGAACGCGACGAGCTGCTCAGGCTACTGAAGAAGGTTTACCAGTCATGAACTGAAACACCCGCGTCGGCACGCCCCAAAGTGACGGCCGGCGCGGTGTTCTCAGGCAGCGAGCGCTACCAGATCGGCAAGGTGTAGACCACCAGGAAGCGAGTCTGGTTTTCATCGCGAAATGCCGTACCGCTGGGGAAGTCGTTACGGTAGATCGACTTGCGCGCCAGCAACCCGACGTTCTTCAAGGGGCCGCTCTGGATCACATACCCCAGCTCCATCTGGAACTCGCGCTCCTTGCGGTCCTCGGCATTGAAGGCCGCCAACTCGATGTTGTCGCCGCGCACATAACGCAGCCGGCTCTTCAGGCCGGGCGCGCCGGACGCCGCGAAGTCATAGTCATAAATGGCTTGCCAGGTGCGCTCCTTGGCGTTGAGAAAGTCCGAACTCATGGTCAGCTCGCTCATGCCCATCAACTCGGTTCCCGAGATGTAAGGCGTCGCCGTATCGCCACTGGAATGCATGTAGCCGAGGCTGAAACGGTGCCCGCCCAGACGGTAGCCGAACAACGCCGAGAGGTTGCGGTTGTCGACTTCCCCGGCCTTGGCGCTGCCCGCCTCGCGGCTGAAGAAGCTGCGCAGATCACTGGTCAGCACCCCATCGCCCAACGGCAGGTTGTGCAGCAGCGCCAGGGTGTCCTGCTGGTACAGGTCAGCCACTTCAGCGTGGTAGGCGCGCAGACTGAGGTCCTTGTTGACCTGGTAATCACCCCCCAGATAAGCCAGGTGCGAGGTGGTCGCCGCGCCATTGAAACGCCGGTTGGGCGAGGCGATGCTCATCGACTGATAGTCAGTGGAGTCGCGCTTGTTGATCCGGTCGATGTAACCGGTGTTGAGGGTCAGGCCGTCGATGTCCCTGGAGCTGATGGTGGTGCCGCGAAAGGTTTGCGGCAGCAGGCGCGACGGACTGGCGAAGGCAAACGGCAGGAAGATCGACACATCACCGGTCTTGACGGTGGTTTCGGCAAAACGCAGCTTGGCCGTCGGGGCCAGGCGCGAGTATTCATCCGCCGCGCGCTTGTCGCTGGCCGACACCGGCAACAGCTCGGTGCCGCTGCGGTCCGGCGAGGAGTCGAGCTTGACTCCCAGCAGCCCCCGAACATCCAGGCCAAAGCCCAGCGGCCCCTCGGTAAACCCCGACTCCATATTCATGATGAAACCCTGAGCCCATTCCCGGGCCGCAGTTTTTGCCCCGTCATCCTTGTAGTCGCGATCCAGGTAGTAATTACGCAGGGTCAGGGTGCCGTGGCTGTCCTCGACAAAGCCCTGGGCCAATAGCTGAGTAGGGAAAACGCTCAAGCCGAGCAGCGCCAGAACGAGGCCTCGGTTGTTGCCAGACATAGACGGGGCTGACGCGGCCGAAACGGCGTCCGTGGGGAATTTTGGCATGTTCGATGTCCACTTATTGTTGTTTTTTGACGCTGACCGAGCGCGCTGCAGAAGGGTCCGCGGACAGAGAATGGAAACACTCGAGGGCGTTCGTCAATCGTCAATGACCGATAATCGAACATTAATAAAATTATCTATTTTTTAGTTGCATATGGATTGATAACTCAATCTATTGTTTTTAAAGGGTTTATTTGAGTTTTAAAGGCAAAACAAGACAGTATTCATTTTTTAGTTATATTTGTTATCTTAATAGCCAGCAGCCACAAGAGGGCGATCTCCGGTTCCCCCGAGGTGCTCACCCGGCTCGACACAACAACAAAAACAAAAATGAGGTTTGCCCATGGACAGTCCATCGCGTCGTTCGACGCTGACAATCGCTTTGTGCTTCATCGTTGCGCTTATCGAAGGGTTCGATCTGCAGGCGGCCGGAACGGCCGCGGCGGGTCTGCGCCAGACCTTTGTCCTGGACCCGAAGATGATGGGCTGGGTGTTCAGCGCCGGGATCATCGGCCTGTTGCCCGGAGCCTTTTTCGGCGGCTGGATCGCCGACCGCATCGGCCGCAAGAAAATCCTCGTCAGCGCCGTGTTGCTGTTCGGCGTGTTCTCTCTCAGCACCGCCTATGTCGACAGCTACTCCAGTCTGTTGCTGGTGCGCTTCATGACCGGTCTGGGCCTGGGCGCCGCCCTGCCCAACCTGATCGCCCTGTGTGCCGAGTCCGTCGGCGAACGTCACCGCAGCACGGCCATCAGCGTCATGTACGCGGGCGTGCCACTGGGTGGTGCACTGGCGGCCGTGGTCGCGATGTTTTCCAGTGAACACTGGCAAACCACCTTCATCATCGGCGGCCTGGCACCCTTGCTGGTGGTACCGCTGATGGCCCTGCTACTCCCCGAATCCACCGCCTTCCGCCAGCAACATGCCACAACTGGCAGCCCAAGGCTGTCTACTGGCCAGGCGCTGTTCGGCGAAGGCCGCGCACGCACCACCCTGGCCTTGTGGCTGAGCTACTTCTTCACCCTGACCGTGATGTACATGCTGCTCAACTGGCTGCCGTCACTGCTGCTGGAACAGGGCTTCAGCAAACCCCAGGCGGGCGTGGTGCAGATGTTGTTCAACATAGGCGGCGCCCTCGGCTCGCTGCTCGGCGGCCTGCTGCTGGATCGCTGCAACGGTCTCAAGGTAGTGCTGTTCGTGTATGCCGGGTTGCTGGCGGCGCTGGCCGGGGTCGGCCTGTCGGTGGGTATCGTGCCAATGGCGATCGCCGGGTTTGCCGCCGGGCTGTTCGTCATGGCCGCGCAACTGGTGCTCTACGCCTTGGCGCCGCCTTCCTACCCGACCGCAGTGCGCGCCACCGGCGTCGGCGCGGCCGTTGCCATCGGCCGCCTGGGCTCGGTGGCTGGCCCCTTGGCCGCCGGGCAGATCCTCGCCGCCGGTGCTGGCACTGGCGGCGTGTTACTGGCGACATCGCCCGGACTGGTCATCGCTGCTATGGCAATACTCACCGTCATCTCCCGGTCGATGCAGGCCGAGAGTCTGAAGTCCGCGCCAGTGCAATAGCCTGGGGCCTGAGCTTGAATGAAGCGCTGTCGGAAAGGGATCACCCTGCTCAGCGCTTCTGTGACAATCCATCCCTATCGGTACGTGTGCAACCGCAGGCTTGGTGAGTACGACAACATCGAGATCTGACGCGGAAAAAGAGGCCGAAGCCTCTTATATCAATGCAAAACTGATCCCCGACGCTGTGCTCCCGATCTTTCTCTGGAGCCAGCACCTTATGATGCGACCCGACGCCAAATTGATGGCCCTCCTCCCTATGACCCGCTAGCTTTGCATGCAAAAAACAGGCGCCACTATGTCTATCACCCGGCCAAAGGCAACTCGTACACGTCATACTGGTGGCGGATGACTCTATTTAGAACAGGATCCTCCAGCTCATATTCAAAGCGCGAACCCGAACGGACACCTCCGATAGTTGCAAAAGTTCCGCTGTACAAAACCGCCCCTTCCGGCAGTACATGATGGCCACTCATATATCTGTCAATCAGAGTCCCAGGTGGCAAAATCTCATCCACCCTCCCTTGTTGATATAGGTAACGACACTCGCCGACCGTAATATAGGATCGCAACATCAACTCATCCCAATGAGGCGCAACATCCTCGTAGCGCCAGAGTTGAGGTGCAATCGACTTGTCATAAACCTGTTTTGCTGCCGCCATACAAAAAGTCTCAATCCTATTGTCGGAGTGATCTGAGCCGACACCGACATACAGTGTGTCTTCCGATTGAATCATCACAAATTCAACCTCACCGCTAGTGTGCTGTCTCAGAAAAAACGTTCTCTTTGGACTGTGATGCCATCGCCTCTCGCGCACGCTGGATCTTGCGCAAGATGTCTTCACCTTTTGCATTCCAGACGTATAGGCTTGGCTGAGCA
>NZ_JBVASJ010000057.1:0-21312 GCF_057813935.1 Pseudomonas sp. F220 | reverse complement strand
CGGTGTCTCGGGATAGACGCTCAGGTAATTGAAGAACAGCGGCTGGTCACGAAGTTCCTCTCCACTGGCAGGAAGCCAATCGCGGTAAATCGGATAGATCGTTTCGCCGATGTGATCCGGTGACCCCACGTGTCGCACCACGACGTAGCGGCCGCCAGGAATGACGATCTCGCGCACGCCGAACTCATTCGGCGCCACGGCCTCGTGAATCTCGCCGCAGATTGCGAAGCGGAATGCTTGCGCAGGTGTCGTATCGGGGTTGCCATAGGGAATGCCAAAGCTGCGACTCGATGCCACCGGCGACTGTCCGCTCTGCTTACGCCACTCGATGAACTTGCGCACGCTCTCATTGACGAGCCCGGCAGGTCCGCAGTGTTCAAACGCTGCGACCCTGACTTCAGGGAATTCCACGATTCGTATTTGCATGATGATAGTCCTGGAAAAGTGAGGGATTGCGAACACCGCATTCCAGACCTGCCAGTTCGGTTCCTTCCCGAACGCACTCGGCGTCATACCGAACGCCCGCCTGAACGCCCTGCAAAATGCCTCGGGACTTTCAAAGCCAGCACCGAGTGCGGCCTCCAATACCGAGTGATCAGTGACAGCGGCAAGGCGATGCGCCGCGCGTCGTAACCGCATCAGTTGCACATAACGTGAAACAGGCACGCCTACGAACGCGGTGAATTGTCGATGGAAGTGAAACGCCGAAAAGTTCGCCACATGGCTCAACGTCTTCACCGACAGGTCACCTTCGAGATTCTCATCAATGTAGGCGAGGACAGCGTTGAAGCGTTTTGTGTAAGCGAAGTTGGTCGACATGTCAGACACTGGGAAAAGGCTCCTGGAAGTACGGTCGGCAATAGAGTCGACTATAGCGGCGTGAACGCGCCTAGTCGCGTTTGCTCAAGGCACGTTTTGGGTTGGCCCATGCGATCTCTTCCAAAGCGATGTAAAGTTCGGAGAAAAGGGGACAGATCTATTTTTGGCGCAGATTCCGTCGTCACTCACACCGGTCATTCATCAACGCGGGCAAAACTGTCGCTACGGATGAGACCTATCGTGGCCAGGTTCCGAATCTTGTTCACCAGCGCTCCTCGCTCGGCCTTTGACGTAACCGGATCGACAATTTGATATTGGCGATCGCACCACAAGCCCACTTGACGAAGCCAGAAAGCCTGCGCAACGGGTTCTGTGCCAGCCGGCACCTGCTTGTTCTTCAACCTATCCAGCCATTGCCGGTATGGAGGTCACGCGTCAATCCTTTCTGTACGCGAGGGAAGGCCCTTCAGGGGAGCCTCGAGCAAGCTTTCCAGCAACTCGGAAATCTGCCGTGCGCCCCGAAGGCGAACGACAGGAATCAGCGGTCCGATGGCCAAACGCACCGCCTCGATACCGGGACGATTTACCCGATCAAAATTCCACACGAAGTTCAGAAAGGTCAAGAACGCCCTGTCCAGCTTCTCTGTGCAGCCTGCCGGAAGATCAGCGCGCGGTCGGTTCAACATGCTGCGCAGAATGACCCGCGCAAAACAGGTAACACGGGGTGTATCGAGCCAGATGATGAGGTCTGCACGGGGCAACCGTAAGCCGAAGGTCCGCCGACTGTAATTGCCTTCACAAATCCATGCGTCCGGAGCAACCGCATCCCGAACCCGAGCGCGGAACGTTTCGGCATCTGGCTCTATCCAACCGGCTTCCCAGAACAGCGTGTCCAGATGTACCACTGGCAAGTTCAGGCGTTTGCCTATTTGCCGCGCAAGGGTTGATTTCCCACTCCCTGAGTTTCCCAAAATAACGATGCGCTGCACGAGCAAGTCCTTGCTGCAAACCGGGGATTGTAAATCACCCGCGTGACGGGCGAGAAGCCAACCTGCGCAATATCCGCTTTTGGCCGATTGTGTTGAAAAAGTCGACCAGGCCTGGCTACCCGTGCATTGAGCGGTTAAAACGTCTTTTTTGCACGCCGCTACGTCAAATCTGAGCCCTGAACCTTCTGCGCAAAACACAGATTTCAATCTCAGACGCGTACTTTTCTGCCGTGGAAACCGAAGCCGACTTTTTCAACAGAATCGGCCGTTCCCTGCCGATCAGCGCCGCTGCATGCGCAGGTCAAGTCGAATGCAACGGCTGGTCAGAACGAACGCAATTGACTGGTTCAGTGGCCATGCCAATGGGGGGCAGGTGCGATGTAATGACGCGCTCTGGCTCAGAGCGCCTGTTCAATCTTTCAGTGTTGGCTGCCTGGGCTCCCTGCCGAGCGGTTGGCGCATGACCGGAGCCGTCCAGGTCTGGCGACGATCTTCGCTCGGCGGGCAGCCGAACCTGGCACGGTAGGCCCGGGAGAAATGTTCCAGCGAGCCGAATCCGGCGCTGGCGGCGACCTGCGCGACACTGAGCTTGGTCTGCTGAAGCAGGCTATGGGCCTTGGCCAGACGCAACGCGATGTAGTACTTGAGCGGTGAAAGCCCGGTGTAGTGCTTGAATTGACGCTCCAGTTGTCGCTGGGAAAGCCCGACCCTGCCGGCAATCTCCTCGCAGTCCAATGGTTCCTCCAGTGCCTGTTCCATCAGCGACACCGCTTGGCGCATTTTGCCGCTATAGAGGCTGGTGCTGGACTGGTCATCACCCAGTTGGTTGTGCACCGGCTCCCGCACCCGCCCGATCAGCAAATGCATGGCGATTTCCCGGGCCAGGTCACTGTCGATGCTTTGCTTCAACCAACCCAGCATCATGTCCAGGGTAGTCGTGGCGCCGGCACAGGTCAGACGCTGGCGCTGCAATGTGTAGAGCTGAGACTTGGCATGTACCCGCGGATAACTTTCCTGAAATCCCTCCATATTGTCCCAGTGCACCGCCGCCTCATAACCATCCAGCACCCCGGCGGCAGCGAGCAGCTCGGTGCCGGTTTCCACGCCCGCCAGTACCGCGCCGAAGAGTGCCTGCTTCCTCAACCAGCTTTTCAGCAAATGGTTCTGGCTGTGCTTGTGTACATCGAAGCTGGCAATGACAAAGCAGATATCGAAACCCTGCTCCGTCTGGACAGCGGCCTGCGCCACAGTGGACAGGCCATTGCTCGCCTGCACCGGCTGCCCGTCAAGAGACAGCAAGGTCCATTCGAACAGCGGTCGCTGGGACAGCCAGTTGGCGATTGCCAACGGTTCGAGGACTGCAGCCAGACCCAGATTGGAAAACGCGGGCAGCATCAACACGGCAATACGCATGGGTGTTGCCTCGCCCCGCCGCCACTCCATCCGTGAATCGATCTGTGCATCACCCGCGCTGGATCCGTTGCTCATACTGCGCCTCTGCGTGTAGAAAACTGCCTCTGCGGGATCATTTTGGTTCGCTGCGCCATTGACGATGAATCCATACCGGAACCCGGGCCTGTGGCAGCGGCGTCAGACCGAGAATCATATCGCTGGCCTTTTCCGCAATCATCACCGTAGGTGCATTGGTGTTGCCACTGACAATGATCGGCATGATCGAGGCATCGACCACCCTCAGCCCTTGCAGACCATGCACCCGCAGTTCGGGGTCGACCACAGCCTCCGGGTCGCTGGATGGGCCCATTTTGCAGGTACCGCTGGCATGGTAGCCAGTTTCGGTTACCCGTCGGGCCCAGGCGTCCAGCTCTTTATCGCTGCGCGCCGTCGGGCCGGGCAACAGCTCTTCGCCCTTGAGTTCGCGCATGGCCGGCTGCGCCATGATTTCCCTGACCAATCGGGCTCCGGCGCGCATGTCGGCACGGTCCTGCTCAGTCTTCAGATAATTGAACTGGATACGCGGAGGATGGCGCGGATCGGCACTTTTCAGGGTAACGCTCCCCAGACTGGTCGGGCGCATCAGGTCGATGTGAATCTGGAAGGCATGGGCCGCAACCAGTTCCACACTCCCCGGCTGCACCGCCAATGGCATGAAGGTCAGCTGCAGATCGGGATGTTCGACACCGGCCCGCGAGCGAATGAACGCGCCGGCCTCGAAATGGTTACTCGCCGCCAGTCCGTCGTGGCTGGCAAACCAGCGTGCGCCGATCCACCACTTGCCCGGCGCCTTGGTCCAGGGATAGATGGAGACCGGGCGTTTGCACAGATACTGCACCACGGCATCCGGGTGGTCGTTCAATCGTCGCCCCACTCCGGGCAAATCATGCTGCGGTGGCAGGCCCAATGCACGGAGCTCGTCGGCCGGGCCAACCCCGGAAAGCAACAGCAACTGCGGCGAATTGATTGCACCGGCAGTCAATAGCACCTCCCGGCGGGCACGCGCCTGTTGCACTTGGCCATTATGTTCATACTCGATGCCAACGGCACGGCGCCCTTCAAACAGAATGCGTAACGCCAGCGCGCCAGTGGCGACGGTGACATTGCCGCGCGTCAGTGCCTGCGCCAGATAGCCCCGGGCGGTACTCCAGCGTCGGCCCTTGCGGGTGGTGCGGTCGACCGGACCGAATCCTTCCTGACGGTAGCCGTTGAGATCCTTGCTGTGCCCGTACCCGGCCTGTACACCCGCTTGCACGAAGGCGGCGCACAGTGGCGTGTTTATGTCACCCGGCGTCACATGCAGATGCCCGGCGTCACCGCGATAGGCGTCGGCGCCCTCGGCATGATTCTGTGAGCGAATAAAATAGGGCAAGACCTCCTGATAACTCCAGCCGCTGCAGCCCTGCTGCGCCCAGCCGTCGTAATCGAGGGCATGACCACGGACATAGACCATGCCATTGATCGACGATGAACCTCCCAGTGTGCGCCCTCGCGGCGTGCCGATCCGCCGACCATCCAGGTAGGGTTCCGGCTCCGAGTTGTAGCTCCAGTTATACCGTGTCCCACCCACAACCATGCCGACGGCCGAAGGCATGTCGATGGTCCAGCTGCTGTCCACCGGGCCCGCTTCAAGCACCAGGATCTTCACCTGAGGATCCGCCCCCAACCGGTTGGCCAGCACACAGCCGGCCGAGCCGGCCCCCACAATCAGATAGTCGTATTCGTGTCCGGACATCGTTCATCTTCCACTCATGGGACTGGATAAACAGCGCCTGCCAAACCACAGGCCCGCCGCAGGTAAAGGCAGAACCCGGCAGCTCTCTACCGAGCCTGCGAAGCCAGTTTCAGCGCGCGACCTGGCCGTGAATTCCGTTGTAGACCAGGCTGTGGAAATGGTGGACCAAGTGCTCACTCTCATTGCTGCGCTGGGCGTCGATCATGTAACGCCCCTGGCTATAGCCCTGCGAGCGCAAGCCTTTCTGCACCGAGATGTTCAGCGCGATGTCCTCAGGCCCCAGGTCCTCGTTCATCCAGCGCATGCAGGCCTTGCTCACTTCAGCCGTCTGCTCGTTCGTCGAGTAATAACCGAAGCGCAACAATGAACGTTCCGCATCCAGCGGAATCATCATGAAAGTGCCGAGAAACTCGGAATACGGAAAGGTGTAGAAGGTGTTGTTTGGCCACAGACCGATATTGAAGAAACATTCCCGAGGGTTGCGTTCGCCTTTCAACTCGACGCCATAAGCGGATTGCGCCTCGAGGTTGGCGGGCGCGATATAGGTCCACCAATTATCGCGTTTGGCCAGTGTGTAGCCCTTGAAGTCGATCAGTTTGGCCAGGTCGATATGGCAA
Organism: Pseudomonas sp. F220; assembly: GCF_057813935.1. NCBI lineage: Bacteria > Pseudomonadati > Pseudomonadota > Gammaproteobacteria > Pseudomonadales > Pseudomonadaceae > Pseudomonas > Pseudomonas sp. F220. Next base: position 15,700 of record NZ_JBVASJ010000057.1, on the reverse strand, counting down.
GGCCCGGAGAGTTTGAAATGGTAGCCCTCGATGGAGTTATCCATGATCACCTTCCAGTTGGCCGGCACGATTACATCCTGTTCCTCGATCAGACGCATCTTGTCCAGATCGGGAAAAACCCGGTGCATTTCCTCATCTGCGCCCGGGAACAGCTCTGCCATCCCAGGCGCCTGGGAATCGAGGTTGAAATAGATGAAGCCGCCAAGCTCCTCTATGCGAATTTGTGGAATGTTGAAGCTTTCCTTGTCGAAATTCTTGATGCGTTCACAACGCGGTGCACTGCGCAGGCTGCCATCCATCTCGTAACACCAGGAGTGATAGGCGCAGCGCACCACTCCACCGGAATTGCCTCTACGTGTCTCCAACAATCGGTTTCCGCGATGTTGGCAGACGTTGTGGAACGCGCGGATTTCCCCCTGCATGTTTCTGGCGACTACGATGCTCTGATCAAAGAGATCACAGACAACGTATTGGCCCGGCTCACTGAACTCGCTCTTATGCCCCGCCACATGCCAGGCACGCATGAAAATATTGTCTCGTTCGGCCTTGAACAGCGTCTCATCGAAGAAATAACGCGAAGGCAAGGTGAAGGCTTCTTCGGGATCCTGTTGGTCCCAGTCGCCTTTCTGGTCCTGGGGCTTCAGAGTATCGATGGATTGCATGGGTTGATCTCCTCAGAGCGGCTGACTGCACGGCACAGCAGCTTGCTTGGGAGGTAATCTAGGGCGCATGGAAGCGCTGATATTGACGGAAAACGACCAGTTGCCAGCGCAAAGTATCAAATGGCCGTATAGGCCCGATGATTCTGTAAATGCTTGAGACAATGAGATTGAAGGCCTACCGCGCTGTATCGTCGTGAGGCTTATAGAAGAGAAACTTGCCGGTCTCGGCTGTCTTGATGTATTTCCTGGCCCAGTGGGGCTTCACATGTCTGCCATGGAAATACATAGCGCCATGGGTTCGGTCCGTTAGTTGTTGGTTGAGTGCTTTTCGCGCTATTTCCTTGGCAATCGTGTAGGGGGCGTCCTCATCTACATGATCCGAGCGCCCATTACACCACCACGAAAACTGACAGGCATGCTTTTCAGAGCCTTGCTTGACCACCTCGCAAACCGTGCCTGGAAAGCCCTCATGGCCCAGTCGGTTCAAGACAACGCTGGCGACGGCTTCCATGTCGGCAGGTGACCCACCTTTGGCTTCCCAGTAAATGGTGCGCGAAAGACAGGTAATTGTTTCGTCCAAAGGCGCTTTACCTGCCGGATCGACCGCCTGCACTTCGGATGGCGTGATGGCCTCGGCCTTAGGCGCAGATGTCACGTTCTCCTTGGCCGCGGCTTTCTGCTCCAGGACCTGCGCCTTGTCCACAGCCGCTTCCTTTTTTTGCTCCTGGTCAGCCGCGATCACCTGCCCCCCGAGAAGGGTTACTGCGAAGCAGGTTGCTATCCATAGGAGGCGCATGGCCGAACCTTCTGACTGAACCAATTTGACCCAGCGTTTCGCAATAGAAATCCGCTTCTGTAATGCGTCGACTGGTGCGCCATGGTGGCGACGTCCCTTTATTAAATCGACACTGTAAGAGTCAAATCATTCCAACAGACTGGCAACCAGCTGCACTTTTGTTGTCCGCTGAACTCACTGGCCATTAATGGCCGCTTCGCATCACCCTGACCGGCCGAAACGGGTCGATTCGGGTCATCGCGACTGGCAAAATTTACACAGACCGACCTGTCATGCGACAGGCAGAAATCGGCCAGAAGTGGACATACAAAAGCTCTAAGTCTTCTGCACAAGTGAGGCCGGTGTGAATCGAACAGCAGCCATTAATAACGTTGTGGCTAACCGGTGCGCGAAAGGAGACGAAGCCGACTGAAGCACCTCCGGTTGAGCCGCGCGTTAGGCCCGACGGTGTTAGATGTCGGGCCTGAGCTTACTCTTGCCTGACAATATCGACCGAGATCTCCACCGCCGGAATCGTTCCTCTGTTCTCAAGCCAGTGTGTGGTGTTCCTATCCTCGGGCCAGCCCACTCCTGGCCCATAGTCCGTGGCGACTCCATTTCGATGGTCCGTGATCGTTCCTTGCAGTATGTAGACGGTGCCTGGTCTGTCTTTATGGTTGTGAATCGGCCCGAAGACGCCTCCAGGCTCGATGGTCACCCTACGCATTCTCAGTTGGCGCCCTGCCATGCCCTCGATCTCAGGGCCAAGGTCAATCGTTGCAAGTAAACTCACCGTAACTCCTTTCGTCTCAGGTGCCACCTGTTCGTTGCTCATCGCGCGCTCCTCTCTGTACATACAGGGCCTAGCTAGAAGTAGACACCCTAAAAGGTGTGATGAGTCGAGAGGCGACAAGGGGTCGTTTGCAATCATCAACCTTGGAACAAGGGAAAACTAGTCGGGCAGAAAGCTCCACTTCGACTCAGAGATATCTGGGCCATTCGGGTAAGACTCCAACTCGCGGAGAAGACATGGGATCTGGCTCTCTTCAACTTGGCTATCGACAGCAAGCTGCGAGCCTGTGACTTAACCAAGCTGCGTGTACGGGACATAGCCCATGGGGAACATGTGTCGTCACGAGCCATCGTGATGCAGCAGAAAACTCAGCGCCCAGTGCAATTTTAAATCACTGAGCAAACCCGAACGGTTCTGGAGGCTTCGTAATATGACAATCACAACGGCATAGATCCCACGGATAAAGGCATGTGATACCTCCCACTTACAAATTCCCATTTTGAAAGCACAGTTAGATACCTGGGAATAGAGGTCGATGATGCCCTGGAAATGGCGGAACAGACGGAAGTCTGACCATTCAATGCGACGGTCGAAGCTGGACCGTCGCTAACCGGCCAGAAGGACACTCAGAAACTCAACCGTGCACCAGGTAGGCTCCTAACGGAACCCGATATCGCAGCTTCTTGCAGCTGCCGGGTGCGGGTTGATGCCCCGGCGGGCGATCAGGAAACCAGATTCGGCATTTACCCGGAGGCGGCCAATGGCCGCGGGGAATCTCAACCTCATCGTACGCGGGCACTGGCTCGACGGAAGCCACTTGCAATTCTCCTTCGGGCCGAGGCCTGCCAGCCGTTGGCAAATCCGATACCCGCTCCGCCTCTGCGCGAGCGAAGGTGCCAGCGTGGCGCCCAGTGTCCAGAGTGGATTGTTCAGCAGCGGCCATTTCTGCTTCGCGGCGCCTTTCGGCTCCCTCTTCCAGACCCTTCTGTACTGCAACCAGATCTTTGGTGTTGGGTGGGGTACTCGAAGCCTGGGCTTGCTGCGCCGCCTGGATCAATTGGAAGTTGCGGTTGCGTAACTCGACGTTGCGACCAACCCCCATGTTCGAGCGCGCCGCCAACGTTTCTGCCTGCTGGTACTGCCCCTGCTGAAGACGCAACACACCGAGGTAATGCAGCGTCGCGGGATTGTTCGGCTGGATATGCAGGGCACGCTCCAGCGTGGCAGCGGCTTGGTCCAACTGGCCATTTTCATACTGCCGCGAGGCGGTTTCGATTAGGGTGGTTGATGCGCTGTTACTTTGCGAGGGCGCTCTTCGCTCGGCAGCAACCGAGCAAAGCGACGCGACGGCGCAGAACACAAGGATGAGACCCGGCAGAAAACTCTTGGTTGGCATCAGGGGGGCGGACTCGGCTGATCTCGGACGGCACTGCCATAAAACAGGCCACCAGTGCTGCTCGGCATCTCCGATACAGGGCCCCTATTGACCTGGCCAGTACCCTGAAGTTCCCGCTGCAACGGCCGGTTGAATCCACAACCAAGAGCGGACAGTCAGCATAGATCCATAGTGAACGCACCCCACATAGACAGACAGGTAGTTCGTGCGGTGCCCATCAGCACCCTGGATGTAGTAGTGGGTACGGGTGAAAGCCGGATAGGTTCGTTCCACGATTTGCAAAACAATTCGTACGGAATTAAGCAGGAGAGAGCGGCCGCTTGCCTTCTCGATGCGATGCACCGAGACAAAGTTCGACCACGTCCCCTCTAATGTGCTCTAACTCACCTACCCTCTTTAAGGACGCTTGGGGTATGAGCCCGTGGCACCAAAACACCTGCGAGGATGACCATGAATAACAGCAACTACCTTTCCGCCGTTTCTGCTTCGCTGCTGATCGCGGCATTCGCATTGTCTACCGGGAACGCAGTCGCGCAGGACGCCAAGAGCGTCGTCGGCACTTATACTCCCGTCTCGGCCGCGCAGTTCGGCGACAATCCGCGCGGCCAGCTGATACTGGGACCGGACGGCTACTATTCCATCATCCTCGCACGCGCGACGCTGCCGAAAGTCGCCGCGGGTACGCGAGTCAATGGGACCGCAGAGGAAAATAAGGCAATCGTAGGCGGCAGCATCGCGCATTTCGGCAAGTACACGGTGGACGCGAACGACAAAACCATTACATTCAACGTCGAGGCCAGCACATTCCCGAATTACGACGGCAGTACGTTCAAGCGGGCGTTCAAGGTTTCTGGGGATCGACTGACCTATACTGTCATCGCACCATCGGGCGGCGGTGCCCCGAATGACGTAGTCTGGAAGCGCGTCAAGTAGCATTGCGCTGAAGCGAGTTCGTTGTTGCATGCCGCAGCCCCGAGCATGTGGGGCTGGTGTTTCCGATCAGCCTTTCCGGCGGACGGGGCCTAGCGGCATCGACTTCATCAATCCCGCTGAACGATTTAGCCAATCTGTTGCATCGACCGGTTGAATCCACAGCCAAACGCGGTCCTCCTCTTTTCTCGCCAGACAAGGGCTGCGACCGCAGTTCTGATTGTTTTTCCACCATAACCGTACAACCTGCAAGCTGCCTTATGCGCCCATTTCGAGTCGCCCCTCCAAGAGGTAACCTTCGACAGTTTCTATGGAAAGGGTTTCGAGCAGCACCTGCTCCAGGATGGCAAAAAAACATTTGATGTGGGCCTGTTTCAATGCCTGAGGCCGGGTCACCAGATAGACCTCCATATCTGGAAGTTGGAGATCCGGGAACAACTCGATCAGGTCCTTCGCCAGAATACGCGGCAGTACTGCCACCCCCATACCTCGCCTCACCGACTCGAGCTGTACCGCGAACGAGTTCACGCTGATCTGCGCGCGTTCCAGACCCGCGGCCTTTGCCGCACGCATTTGCGGCAACATGTCCAGCGGAGGAAGCAAGGCAATATTGACCGCAGTGGCCGGAGTCACCCCTGGAAACCGCTTCAGATAACCTGCATCGGCGAAGACACCGTAGGCGAGCCTGCCTATTGGTCGATAAATCAGTGACGGCTCGCCCAGATGAGCTGTGCGTACAGCAATGTCTGCGACGCCGCGGACGATCTTGTGAAAGTCGGCTGTTACCAGCAACTCCACCGAGCAACGCGGGTGAATAGAGGTGAAGCGACTCGCGGCCTCCAGCACGCAAGACGAGAACCCCTCTCCTGCACTGACCAGGACACTGCCAAATAGCTCTGTGTGTAGCCCGGACATGCCAGCAACGGTTTGACGCCTCAAGCCCTCTTCCGCCGCCAGGGCAACTTCCACGAGGGATTGGCCCCGCGAGGTCAACCAGCATCCTTCAACGCCCCGCTCGACGAGTGGCTCGCCCAGTGCGCCCTCAAGTTGGGTCAACCGGCGGGACACGGTAGACGCCGCGATACCCAGCAACTGGCCAGCTTGAAGAAAGCTGCCACGCCGCGAGACTGCCAACAGCAGACGAAGATCGTCCCAATTTGCTTGCAACGCCATGCGTCATATCCTCCCTGGTCTGCATATGTGCAAATCCATTATGCAGTAGTCGCTGTTTTTCGGGAGAGGCCTCAAAGGTATATCTACAGGCCCTCGAAACGAATGGAATGGAATGGACTGTATGACGACTGGCCCCAACGACTATGCGGAACGTGCCGCCAGTGCCTTCAATCGCCGTGATGTGGAGGCGATGCTTGCGCTGGTTTGCGAAGACTTTATCTACCTCGATGGCATGGGGATACAAACCGGTCGCGAATGCATGCGCAAACGAGAGACCGCATTGTTCGAAGCGTTCCCCGATGCCCAAGTGACCTTCAGCCCATTCGCCGTCGGTGACGATCGTTTGGCGCTGACTGCCTTCCTGACCGGCACCTTCGCCGCACCCTTGGTGCTGCCAGGCCGGGTGATTCCACCCCATGGACGCCATATTACCGTGCACTACGCCGCACACTTCACCTTCAGAGACGGGCTGGCCATCCGTGAAGAGGCCTTCTTCGACAGTGCAGTGTTGATACCGTTAACCGATCCGCGTGAGGGTTGAGCCATGCACATCGCATTCGTTACTGGTGCAACCGGCTTGTTGGGCAACAACCTGGTGCGTGAATTAGTCGCTCGTCGCTGCGCGGTCAAAGCCCTGGTCCGTTCAAGAGCCAAAGGTGAACAGCAGTTCAACAATCTGCCGGGTGTGGAACTGGTCGTTGGGGACATGGCCGACGTCGACGCATTCGCAGCGTCGCTGCAAGGCTGCGATACGGTGTTTCACACCGCGGCGTTCTTTCGCGACAACTACAAGGGCGGCAGCCACTGGAAGGAGCTCGAAAAGATTAATGTGTCTGGTACGCGGCACCTGCTTAACCAGGCCTACCGCGCCGGTATACGACGGTTCATCCATACGTCTTCCATTGCCGTGCTCGACGGTGCACCTGGCACGTCCATCGATGAGACATGTTTGCGGGCCGACGCCGACGCGGATGACTACTACCGCAGCAAGATCCTCGCCGACCGTGTCGTCTTGTCGTTCCTGGAACTCCATCCCGAGATGCATGCCTGCATGGTCCTGCCTGGCTGGATGTGGGGCCCTGGCGACATTGGCCCGACCTCCTCGGGACAGTTGGTTAACGACGTCGTGCACGGCAAATTGCCCGGACTGATCCCCGGTAGCTTCTCCGTTGTCGATGCCCGCGATGTGGCATTGGCGCAGATTGCCGCAGCCAAACATGGTCGGCGAGGTGAGCGTTATCTCGCGGCGGGCAGGCATATGACAATGCGTGAGCTGGTGCCTGTTCTTGGACGTATAGCGGGCGTCAAGACACCCGTTCGACAACTACCGCTCCCCTTTCTATACACCTTGGCAGCTGTGCAGGAGATCTATGCACGTATTACCGGCAAGCCCATTCTCTTGAGCATGGCAACGTTGCGCCTGCTGGTACGAGAGAAGGACCGCACCTGTTTCAACCACAGCAAGAGTGAACAAGAGCTTGGCCTGAGTTTCCGGGCGCTAGAGCTGACCATCACCGACACCGTGGCGTGGTACCGCGATCACGATTGGTTTGAAAACCACAGTGCGCCTGCGTCGCAGGAAAAACGCACATCCGTCATGGCCGACGACTGACTTTCGGAGACGGGTTTACCGTCGAGCCCCAAAGCCGATAGTCTCGCGTCTCATTGTGCGGTTTTGTGCTGGCACGAGAGTCAAACCTTAAGTGCCCGGAACCGCACTTCTTCCACATTCACCGCACACCAGGACAAGGACGTAAACATATTGTGAACAGGGAAATAATCCTGATGCGTCACGGCCAGCCGAAGCTGGTCGCAACCGACAAAATCTCAGCGCTCGATATGAAAGACTGGATCGAACAATACAACCGGTCCGAAATTACCAACCAACCCGTCCCGGATGCCAGCATGCAACTCGCCGCAACCGCCACGGTGATTGTCTCAAGCAGCGCGCCTCGTGCGCTGACCTCAGTCCAAGCGCTCGGCCTGAAGCCCGCCCTCGTCGACGCGCTTTTCTGTGAAGCGCAACTGCCTTATGGTCACTGGAAACTGCCACGGCTATCGCCGTTTACCTGGGCATTTATCCTTCGAGTCTTATGGTTGTGCGGTTACTCACGCAGAGTCGAATCCGCCGGCACTGCGAGGATGCGCGCCAGCAAGGCAGCTCAACGACTGCAGTCCCTTGCCAGCGAAGGACCGGTTCTGCTGCTCGGTCATGGTTTTATGAATCGAATGATCGCCAAACAGCTGGTGGCAGACGGATGGACTCGTGAAAAGCGTAACGGCAGCCAGTATTGGAGTGCGACGGTGTATCAATATGGCGGTGTATAAAAGGTGCCAATTGAGCGACAGAGATGCCATCCATGATCTCGTGCTAAATGCAGCACTGCTTTCACCGTCAGCCAACTGAGCGCACGGCTACCCGGCACCGGCTCAAGGAGTTTTGAGGCGTTTACGGCTCTTTTACACCGCCGGTAGGTCCACCGCACTGACGTAGGCAGGAAGTGAGGATGTGAGCAGACCTGTGACCGTCATGAGATTGAAGACAAACTGCAGGGTTGCCTGGCCCAGTGGCATTCCAACGCAGTAGCGCCAACACGCAGCAGGTCAGTGACCACCACTCAGGGCGCGCCGAACAGCATCGTCCAGTAAACGCCCTCGTCGCTACGCGCGTCCGTGGCATAGGCCGCGCCCACCTGGGTAAACATCGGGTTCATCAGGTTGGCGCAATGCCCGGGGCTGGCCAGCCAGCCTGCCATCGCTTTGCTCGGTGAGCCTTGCCCTGCGGCGATGTTCTCGCCGATCTGCCGACCACGGTAGCCGGCGGCCCGCGCCCGATCCGCCGGCATTTCACCGTCGGGGTCCTGGTGCGCGAAGTAATTGCCGTAAGCCATCGCCTTGCTGTGCCCTTGCGCCGCGGCCCCCAAGGCGGGACTCCAGGCTAACGGCCGTGCGGCGGCGAAGCGCTGATGACCACACAGCTGTGGCCTCGCCCGTGCCGCATTGACCTCTGCCAGCAACTCCTTACTTGCTGTTCGCCCATCGCCCGTATGACTGTCGAGCACAGGCCGCGACAGCACCACACGCCACTCATTCCGGGCGCGACTGACGCCGATATCGGCGAACTGGCTATCGACCAGCGCCCCGCAGTAGTTGCTTTTGAGCATGTCAAAAGCCTTCTCGGCATCCTGCGCGTCAACCAGGCGGATGGTCCACACCGACAACGGCTGATAGCCGTTATCTTTCAACCCCTCCCGCAAAGGGCCGTCATAGCTGATCGGCAAGGCCAGGTTTGACTTCAGCACCAGCGGCGCCAAGGCCTGGCCTGCGCGTCCCGCGCAGCGATGTGGGTGGGCGCGGTAGTCGTTGATGTTCTCCACCAGTAGCCTTTCCCCGCTGGCATGGGCGGGACTGGCGAGTAGGGGGAGCAAAGGAATGAGGCAGAGCGAGACAAAGCGGGAGCAGCAGACGGTTTGGCGCATGAGGCGGACGGCTCTGATGGGATGACGACGGTAATGGCAATAAAGGGGCAGAGGAATGACCGGAGAAGCGCTTCGCTGTATTTGCTGGCAAGTGGATTCCAAGGCTGGGCTAAGACTGCGGGCCCAACACAAGGTTCACGAGCAAAGGGTACAAATTTACTGTTGGAGCAGTGCGTCCGCTGCTGGCCATTTCTGTCGGTCGCGCGACAGGGGTCGTTATCTGCCATTCATGACAGGCAGGAATCGGCCCAGGTTGTGTAAAAACGCAGGCACCGTTTTGAAGTCTGTGTTGCTACATAAAATCTGCCGGTGCTTGGTTAATCTGCAGACCTGAATTTTGCGTAGGAACGCGATTTTCGTTCTGGCTCTGACCGTCAAACCTGCTCTAAATCGTTTTTACACAGCCTCGGCCAGGAGCGGCCATTCGCCGCTCCAGCAGCAAAGACCGTTCGTTGTCGAGTTAATGGGCCTGGATATCAACTTGGTGTTTCTCAACGCACAACGCTCACTGTTCAACTCGCAAAAAGCATTGATCAATGTTCGGTTGGCTCAGCTGGTGCGCAGGTGAATTTGCGTAGGCGTTGAGCAGCGCACGGGAGCAGCAGTTGGGGTTGGTGGTGTCGCAGGTGCGGCCATGAACAGGGTCGTACGATATAACGAGGCTGCACATGGCACCTCTTCACCAAGGCTGGGAGGTGCCTGCCAAGCCTTGGTCATTCATACTCCCGCGTCAGCTGCGTTGCAGCTCTTCAACCACAGCGGCACAAGCACGGAAGGTATTCACCGTCCATTCTGGATTGATGAAATCCGGCCAGCTGGAAAGTTTTACGATTGCCACTTCAGACGATGGATCCCAATAGATACTTTGCCCAAATACACCGCGTGCCGAATAGATGCCCTGCTCACTGTCCAGCACCCAGCACTGATTGCTATAGGCGGCGTCAGGAAAGTGTTTGACATAGTGGCCATAAAGGACCTCAAAAGCCGGTGTAGACCCACGACCACAAGCACGAACAAAGTCCTCTGGAACAATCTGCTGGCCATTGAAACGTCCACCTTGCAGGTACATCTGGGCAAAGCGCCCCAGATCACGCAGCGTGGCGCTCATCCCGCCATCGGCCAATGCGGTTCCAACACAATCCAGGGTGACACTCGCGTCTTGTTCTGCCCCCAGCCTGGACCAGATTTCCCGGCTCAGCAAAACAGGGAGCCGCTCGCCGCAGGCCCGCTCACAGACCCAGGCCAACATATCGGTATCCACCGAGCGATACTCGAAGAACTGGCCATGCTCGCGGTTTTTGTCCAGCGCTTTCAACAAACCATAAATGCTGTCAGGTGACTTTCGCTCCCCCCGTTCACGCCAGCCCGAGGCGATATCCAACTGGATGAATTCAGCATCCGGATCGGTGTAGTCCTCCCTGAATCTCACTCCCGTGCGCATATCCAGCAAATCCTGTATGCGTGCATCGCCATAACCGCTTGCCGAAAGCTCGGGCACATAGTGGCTGACCTGTGCTCGCGGATCGATCCTGCCCTGACCGATCAACCTGCCTACCAAACTGCCGATGATGGTCTTGGATACCGATTGCAACAGATGCAACGTGTGCGGTTGCATACCGTTGAAGTACTGCTCCGAGACCACCCTGCCTCGGTGGAGCACCAAAAAACCATCGGTATAGCTGTCAGTCAAGAAGGTCGCCAGATCGGTTTTGCCACCGTCAACCCGCTGGAAACGTACGCCGTCCAGCGAGCGTTCGTTTCGCTCGAACTCGATGACCGCCTCAGGACTACGATGAATCGCGGCAACCGGAAACAGCTGACTCATGTGTTGGAACGACCAGCGGTTATAAGGCGGACTGTCCCAGTTATGCTGGCCGATCTGTTTTTCCTGGGGCGGTGGATAGCCCTCCATCAGCCTTAAATCCTGATAACCAATACCTGGCGCGGTCATATCTTTTTTATCGTACATATGAATTCAGTTCTCATCGTTCAGAGGGTGGTGGCAAGAAAAGCGGTGACCGTGAGCCTGGGTCTCATCCGGTATCTCTCGGCGACAACGTTCACTGGCCCGTGGACATCTGGGCGCGAAGTGGCATCCGGCAGGACGGTGCAACGGACTGGGGATCTCGCCGCTCAGCGTTTGCAGCTGGTCGCGACGGTCCGGGTCGATAGAGGGCACTGAATTGAGTAACGCACGGGTATAGGGATGACGAGGATTGCCGAATACCTGCTCGACGGCCCCGGCCTCGACAATGCGCCCCAGATACATCACCAGCACCTGTTGCGCCAGGTACTCAACCGTCGCCAGGTCGTGACTGATGAACAGGTAGCTAAGGCCATTGGCTGTCTGGAGTGCCTTGAGCAGTTGCAACACCTGGGCCTGGACCGACACATCCAGCGCCGCTGTAGGCTCATCCAGAATCAGCAGTTTTGACTCCAGCGCCAGTGCTCGGGCGATGGCAATACGCTGTAGCTGGCCGCCGGAAAACTCATGGGGGTAGCGGTCCAGGTGCTCCTCGCCCATCCCCACATGGCCCAACAGCGTGAGAATGCGTGTGTGCAAGGCGCTGCCGCGCAGACCAAAGGCAATCTTCAGCGGTTCGGCGATGATCGCCTTAATCGTCATCTTGGGATTCAGCGAGGCATAGGGGTTCTGGAACACCATGCCCAAACTTTTGCCACGCGCCTTGGCATCGGTCGGCAGCGACCGACCCTCGACCATAATCTGCCCACCGTCGTGTGGCAGCAGACCCAGCAAGGTCGCCGCTACCGTACTTTTCCCACAACCGGACTCCCCCACCAGCGCGACCGTTTCACCTACCTGGACCTCAAGACTGATATGGTCGATGGCGGTCACCAGGCCATTGCGAGTGGCGAAGGTTTTGTGCAACTGATTCACGCTCAGCAGTGCGGGCTGTTTGTTGTTATTCATAGCCGTTTACCTTTCAAAGAAGCCTCACTCCGTGACTAACGTGTTGTGGCAAGCCGCCCAGTGCCCCTTGCCGATGGTCACGCTCGGGGCGGCCTGATGGCAGCGTTCGGTGGCCCGCTCACAGCGCGGGTTGAAGGCGCAGCCTGCCGGCGGAGCCGCCATGTTCGGCACCTGCCCCGGGATGAAGTCCAGGGACTGTCGGCCCTGTCCCAACTTGGGCACGGTGCCCATCAACTTCAGGGTGTAGGGGTGCGCAGGTCGCTTGAACACCTGGCCCACCGGGCCGCTCTCCACCACTTCGCCGGCATACATCACCGCCACCCGGTCGCAGAGCGAGGCCACGACACCCAGGTCGTGGGTGATAAACAGAATCGCCAGGTCCTGCTCTCGTGCCAGCTTGCGCAGCAGGGCGATGATCTGCGCCTGTACCGTCACATCCAGCGCGGTGGTCGGCTCATCGGCTATGAGCAATTTCGGCCGACAGGCCAGCGCCATGGCGATCACCACCCGCTGCAGCTGACCGCCGGACATCTGGTGCGGGTACTTGTTCAGCGCCAGATGGGGATCGGGCATGCTCACCGCCTCCAGCGCGCTCTGAGCCTCGGCACGTATTTGTGCCTTGCCGAGCGGCCGATGGCAGCCGATCACATCGCACATCTGCCGCCCGACGGTGAAGAACGGGTTGAGCGCCTTCATCGGATTCTGGAAGATCATCGCCGCGCCACCGCCCCGCAAAGCGGCCAGCTGTGACTGCGACGCGCCGTTGACCTGCTGTCCCGCCACCCTGACGCAACCTCCCAGCCGGGCTGACTCAGGCATCAATCCCAGACAGGACATCGCCGTCATCGACTTGCCCGAGCCCGACTCCCCCACCAGCCCTAGAATCTCGCCGCGCTTGACCTTCAGGTCGATGCCGCGCACGGCTTTGACGGTCTGGAACAAACCGGGGAAGGACACCGTCAGCCCTTCCACTTCCAGCACAAGGTCTTCAGCAGCATCGGTATGCGTAGCGGCGAGACGCTCGAGTGCAGGGTGTTGCAAGGATTGGTCGATCATCAGCGAGTCCCCTTTTTCGGATCGAGCACATCGCGCAGACCATCACCCACCAGGTTCACGGCCAGCACCAGGACAAAAATCGCCAGCCCGGGAAACAGCACCGTCCAGGGGCTCTCCAGGAACTGCGAGCGCGACGCCGCCGCCATCAGCCCCCACTCGACCATGGGGGGCTTGGCCCCCAGCCCGATAAAGCTCAGCGAGGCAGCCGCAAGAATGGTGTAACCAAAGTCCATGGAGCCCTGCACGATCACAGGCGTGGTGGCATTGGGCAGGACATGGCGCAGCAGGATACGGCCGTGACTGACACCCATGGAACGGGCGGCCTGGATGTAGGTTTCCGAACGAACCCGGACCACCGCACCGCGCATGATCCGCGCATACCAGGGCGACCAGGAGACCGCCAGCGCCAGCATGGCGTTGGCCAACCCCGACCCCAGCGCAGCGGTGATCGCGATCGGCAACAACAGCGGCGGAAAGGCCAGGAACACATCGGAAAAACGCATCAGCAAGGTGTCGACGCGACCACCGAAGTAACCGGACACCAGCCCCAGCGGAATCCCGATCAGCATGGCAATCAGGGTCACGGTCACCCCGATGATCAGCGAGGTGCGTGCGCCGTACAGCACCCGTGAAAGGATGTCGCGACCAAACTCGTCGGTGCCCATCCAATGCTCCCAACTGGGTGCGAGCAACTTCTGGGAAAAGACAATCTTGTTCGGCTCATAAGGCGCAAGCCAGGACGCGAACAGTGCCACCAGGATGATCATCAGCAATAACAGCGCACCGAATACAAACAACTTGTTATCGCTGGCAAACGCCCGGGCCTTGATACGCCATGACGGGGCTCGCGAGTGCATGGACAGGGAAACGTCTTGGATACTCATTGGACTCGCAACCTCGGATCAACAAGGTGATACAAGAGATCAACAATCAGGTTGATCGACAGATAAGCAGTGGCTAGCACCAAGGTGGCTCCCATCACGGCGGGGAAGTCATTCTGGGCAATCGAAAACACCACGAAGCCGCCCAGGCCGGGCCAGTCGAAAACGAACTCCACGACCACAGCACCACCGAGCAGGTAACCGAAGGTCAGGCCGACCACGGTCAGCAGCGGGATCATCGTCGCCTTCAGGGCATAGGCGTAATGGATACGCCACTTGGGCACACCGTAAGAAACGGCCGTACGGATGTACTCCTCGGAAAGCACCTCCACCATCATGTTGCGGGTGATCCGGGTGACAGTGGCCAAGGTCACGATGACCAGGGTGAGCACGGGTAGCGTCAGGTGTTTGATGGCGCTCCACAGTGCGGCGAAGTTGCCGGCCAGCAGGGTGTCGATCAGGTAGAAGCCCGTCACGCGCTCAAAGGGGCTATCGAGAAGAATGGAAGCATCGATACGCCCTTGCAGGGGCAGCCAGTTAAGCTTGCCGTAGAACACCAGCTGCAAGCCCATGGCCAGGATGAACACCGGGAACGCCATCCCGGCGATGGACCCCGCTCGTGCCGCATTGTCGATCACTGAGTTCTGCCGCGCCGCGGAGATCACACCGATTGGCACCCCCAGCACCACCACCCAGAACATCGCTAGGAATGTCAGTTCAAAGGTCGCGCCAACCCGCCTGGTCACTTCCTCCAGCACCGGCCGTCCGGTGCGCAAACTGGTGCCAAAATCGCCCTGGATCAGACCACCGATGTAATTCAAATACTGGATCGGTAGCGGCTTATCCAGCCCCAGCGCCGTGCGTGCGACAGCAATTTGCTCTGCCGTGGGATGGTTCCCCAGCATCATCTCTACCGGCGAACCGGGAAGAGCCCGGCTCAGCGCGAAGGTGATGGTCAACACTCCCAGAAGAATGAAGAACATCATCGTCAATCGCTGCGCTATAAACTTCGCCATTTGGAATACCCCTTGTGGCTAACTGAACTTGACTCTGACTTATTGCGCCCAACATAGAGCCCTCAAGGTTTATCAAACCTTGAGGAAGCAACCAGGAAAGTTGACTGACTTGCCCGGTTTATCCAGTGGCGTGGCGAATCAAAGGTGACGCGGCGAGTGCAACTTCACCCGGGACAATTCACAACTAACGGCGCAAGCCATAGTAGAAGATCGCCTCATACGCAGGATTCAGGCTCTTCTGCATACCCTCGATGTCTTTGCGGGAGACGCGTATCTGCTGCAGGTCGGCGTACCAGATCGCAGGAGCGTCCTTGACCAATTGCTGCTGGGCCTGCACGTACTTTTCAGTGGCCTGGGCCCGATCACTGCCTTCTAGCGCCGCACCCTCTTCGATCAACTGATCAAATCTGGCGTTGCTGTAGTGCGACAGATTGAACAGCGTCGTTTTCTCGGTATGGAACTCGCTGAACAGCCAATCGCTAGGGAGACGCTGCAAAAATAGCCAACCGTCCCCACCCTTGGCACACTGAGTACCTTCAACCAACCACCCTCTCCGTGAGCGTTACGCGCGTGCAGAAGACCTTCTCCGAACTCGAATACACCGGCA
>NZ_JBVASJ010000056.1:0-22686 GCF_057813935.1 Pseudomonas sp. F220 | reverse complement strand
ACGTCAAAAGACGGAAGAAGAGGCGGCATCGTGACCGATGCGGTTAGAATTTAGACCCCGCGCAATGGGGTGGAGGGATCGGTCACGTTGTTAGCGAAATGACCGGTCACGATGAGCGAAATACGCAGAATGTCCGTATGTTATTGATTTAACAAGTTTATAAGCCTGTAAGCACGGGCAATAGCCGGTCTCAGCGCTCAGCTGCTTTTGTAAGCTGGCGAGGGAGCATAGGACTTAAAATCCCCCGTTCGTAAGGACGTGCCGGTTCGATTCCGGCTTCGGCACCATATCTATCAAGGGCTTGCGTGATGTTTCTCATGCAGGCCTTTATCTTTTGCGCTCCGCAATTTTGGAGCCTGCTCCGCAACTCACTTGGTCGGGGTGACTTTTTTACCGATCCTTTTCCGGATGTAGTTCTCCGTCATCACCACTGTTGTGTGCCCAAGCTGATCCTTCGCCTGCATGATGTCGCCGCTGGATTCTGCTTTGTCTGTACCGGCCTTGGCACGGAGATCTCGCATCTGGAAATCCGCTTTATCCACTCCGGCGGCCTCGCGCGCCGCATCAAACCTCCCCCGCAACATGCTGCTGGTCATCGGCTGGCCGTTGTCCATGACAATCAGTTTGGTGGTCCGGATTCTGTGTCCTGTCTTCCTGGCAAGGATTCGATCAATTACGACCTTCAGCTCCCCGACAATCTCAATTCTTCTTTTCGCTCGTGTTTTGCCCTGCTGGACTGCAAGCGTGTCATCACGGATATCCTTTTCGTCCATTTTTAAGGTCCCTACTTCGGTGCGGAAGAATCGAACGCTCAAGATGGGAGGCATATCGGTCATGCGTCGAGCGTACGAAAATAGGTGCACAAAGCAGCTTGCTGCTAAGCAATTCGGCTGAGGGCATTAGTTGGGGTGTTACTGGGAATTCGTACAGGCGGGGGGCGCAATGGCAACCGACTGAGCCGAAAGGTCAGGCGATCGCGTTGTGCATTACGGCTTAACTGATCCAGTGCGAATCAGTCAGGAGATGGTTGGAATTTTGTCGACAAACGCAATTCGCTCACCATTGTAGAAAATTTCAACTGTTGTGTAGTGAGTCGAGTTTGGAGGCATTACTCTGGAGAGTCTGGCTTGCACGCAGCTCATTTGTTGAATCCAGTTTCCTGGTCGTTGGATCAAGTGCAGATCCAACATGAGTGATGCCGGGTTAAAACCCAGCGGGGCTTGCATGGTCAGATAGGCCTCGACTCCCGGATTTGCAACATCAACATCTCCGACGACATGAAAGTCGTCCGGTTTGGGTGACATCGTGTTCAGCCATGCATGCCAATTTTTGGAGCTAATAGTCATTTTTCTATTCCTTGAGAAATAAAGCTCGAAGCTTGAAATACTGCTGTTTCGAATGGTGCTTCGTATGCCATCGGATGCGTGGCGTAGCGCCTAATAGAAATAAGTGGATGCATGGCACCCCGAATATTTGGGGTGCGTTGGAATGTGGCCAGAGATCCTATTTTTAAAGGTGTAGACGAGTAATCGGCAACAGCTCCTTGGCCTGGACGAACGGTTGTCACTGGTCAAGAACCTTGATCAAGGTTGACTGACTTCTTCAGGGAGTGAAGCAGACGAGCGATTTTCATGTACTGCATTCCTTGTCGGAATGCAGTACATGAAATTAATGAATTTTTATTATCGGTGTGTGTCGCGTAGCTTGATTTGAGGACGAATGGAGAATCTCCTTGAAATCATCCCCTTTGAACGCAGTTGAAAAATTTGATACCTCACGAGCCAATGAATACGGACGACAGAGCCGTATCGCATTGGCTGGGTATGACGCCTGCCACGATCTTACTGCTTGCATGCTGGCGGCAAGCCTCGGTAATACCAGCTCGGCGAGAATACTGACCGTTGGCGCCGGCGGTACGGCCCAGGAGATTATTGCGATGGCAACGTTGGAGCCGAGCTGGCGCTTCACTGCCGTAGATCCATCAGAGCCGATGCTGGAGGCGGCGACGCAGCAATTGAAGGCAAATAAGTTGCTTGAAAGAACGGACATGCATCTTGGGCAAGTAGACGACCTGCCAGCAGACGAGTCATACGACGCGGGCACCTTGATCGGCGTACTCCATCATCTCGATGGAGATGACGCCAAGCGACAACTTCTGCGATCCATTCGGGCTCGTCTCAAGCCGGGTGCGCCATTAATTGTGGCGGGAAATCAATATGCTTATGCCAGCCAACCGTTACTGCTTGATGCTTGGGGGCATCGGTGGCGACAGCATGGAGCCAGCCCGGATGAAGTGAAGACCAAGCTTGGAAAAATTCTTCAAGGAGCTGACCCCCCACATTCCGAGGCTGCGGTTCAACGATTGCTGCATGACTCCGGATTCGGAGACGCTATTCGTTTCTTCAGCAGTCTTTTCTGGGGGGCCTGGTTGACGCGCAAAACGGTCTAAAAAACGGCGCATGCACTTTCACACAGCCTTCTAGTGCTGGGCATTGTTGTTTTTTGGGTTCATGCAGGAGGCAGGGGCATCCTCTGTCGCTCGTGGCTTCAATACCGCTTGATACTTTTCCAAGCGACAGGCGCTAGAAGTAGCACTGCCAGCAGAAACACCGTCTGCGAAATATAGAACGTCGTAAGCGTCCGGCCAAGACACCCCTCGGGGTGGCGAGATCAATCGAGACTTTCGAAGTCCGCCCCTAAAACACAGCTGTAGCAAGAAATTTCAATTTTTTTGAACCAAGGTTAATCTTCTACTCCTTCGACTATGACGCAAGGACAGCTGATGGCCCTCACCAGTAAAATCTCGCCCTATGATCCTCAATGGCCGCTACTTTTTATTACCGAAAAACGACGAGTAGCGAAGGGCTTTGGAGCTGAGCTGATCGAAACTCATCATGTCGGTAGTACCGCTGTTCCTGGGCTTTCCGCCAAACCAGAAATCGACATTTTGGTTGTAGTGTCGGAGCACCTAAATGAAGCGACTCGTAGCGGGCTCATGCATACATTGGGCTATGTACGGGGAACAGATCTTTCGACCGACCATCACTTTTACCGTCGCGATGTCGATGGGGTGCGAACTCATAAAATACACGTGTGCGTCGCTGGTCATGGACAGATTGCGCGAATGCTACGCTTCCGAGACCTTTTGAGAGATAACGGCAGCATCCGGCAGCAGTATCAGGATTTGAAGCTACGGCTCGAAGCCAATAACCGGGGAGGCATTGCCGAATATCTCGCGCACAAGGCACCCTACATTGATGCTTTGATGGATACGCATCTAGAGGAATAAGTACGCGTTCATAGTCCTCCATAGCTAAAAGGGTGCCCACTTATGCGGCAGCAGTTCGCTAATTTCACTCGCCCGCTGCGTCCTCACGCGCCTGCCGACGCAGCGGGCAAGTGAGATTTCAAAGTTGCTACCGCACAGATGGACGCGAGAGTAATCAAAAAATCCTTACCCGCTACGCGGCAAGCTCGACGTAGCTCGACTCCCCACCTCCAGTCGCACCCGACAACCAGCCCCATACGAAGGTCAGAGTGGTACGTCCTGCGTGATCAACGCCTACCGTGCCACGAGACCAGCCGGCAAGAATCTCACCATCCATAGTTAAGCAATGATAAAGAAGCTCAATGGTATCGGGGCCTGTCACGCGTCCGACTTGATTACCCATGCGGATCTGGCCGCCTTGGTAAGTACCCGAAATGGCATCTTCCTCGACACGGTAATGAAATACTGTGCCTGCACCGGATAGCCCGTGGGCGTTGCCCGCTACCGTAAATCGGCGATTGTTCAAACGCTCGCTGATTTGAGAAAAGGGGATTTCCATAAATGTCGCGTCCTTTAGTCGAGATGTTCCATTCCAGCCTTCGATTATCCTAAGCCATTTTGTCGCGACTGATGAAGGCACCGCTTTGGCTATCTCTGGAGCTGCAAACTCACGACGATAAAGAGCAAGATGGGTTCACCGCCCGCTTACGGCCATAACGATCGACAGCAGCGGCCGGTAGATGAGGACCCTGGTCATGGCATAGCTCCGCCATACCGCTATAGCGGCTGACTTTGAAAGGGGGGAGAGTGGTGTTACTTGAGGGGTGAGGCAGAGATTTTGGAGTAAGTGTCGATGTCAGTTGTGGCAAGAAGGCAGCGGCCATCCTTGAATTTTGCGTAGAAGGTTATTTCCCTTTCTTTATCACATAGCAACCAGCCCGCAACTAGCCCGATCGGCCCTAAAAGCAATGCTCCAGCCAGGCTCCATCGAATAACGCTTCCTTTCTTGTTTACGACTTCTTCGGTTGCTGTTTCCAAGGCTTCTAGTTTTGAAATGGGTATCGTTAATTCGCGAGAAGGTTGTAATGCGGATTTTAGAGTGAACAGCCCAGATTGAAATTCGGCATCACCTGCCAGAAAATCACCGGATATCACCGTTATTTTTGACATGGATTTTCTTCTTCTGATCTGATTTAGCCAGCTGGTTACTGGGCTCCAAAGGCCCTCGCCAGTCAATCGACTTACGACAAAAGGTGAGGCCGGTGGTCACTCCATCGACACCAGATCATGGGCATTCACAACCGTCATGTGGAGGCGTTGCGCGATGTGCCTGCATATCGACGACAATCTCAGTGGAAATGCCTTTCAGTTAAAGCGATGCAATCGCCAAAGCTTCACAGGTCTAGTGTGAGAAGGGCCGGGCGACGCTTCCCACATTAGATTTTCTTTGCATCAAGCCCGTGCCCGCTTAACTGACAGGCATTAGCCTCCGTGCCAGGGTTTCGTTAACGATAAAGTCAGTTTTTCTGACCGCCAATAGCGCCGCCAGCAGCACCACCAAGCCCTGCGCCAATGGTGGCGCCGGTGCTACCTCCAAGCTTGTTGCCAATGAGTGAGCCACCTGCTGCACCCAGGCCGCCACCAATGGCTGCCTTGGTTTTCTTGCCTTTCTTGGCTGCAACGGCACCACCTGCTGCGCCACCCAGGCCCGCGCCGACGGCTGCGCCCGTGCTGCCACCAAGCTTCTGGCCAAGAACGTTACCCAGGGCTCCGCCCAAACCACCACCGACCGCAGCCTGGGTGCCGCCTGCGGCCATAGCGCCTTGGGCAAACAGGGCGCTCAGGGCTAAGACGGAAATTGCTTTACGCATGTTGCGAACCTCGAAAAATATTGAGTGTTAATTGTCGCTGCATGGGGGCGGTTAAGTAAATCACCTTGCTTGGGGTGATGAGCCTATTTTGGAGCTCGCATGGCTCGGGAATGGACACGGCCACTTGTAGCCTCCCAAGCGTTCGCGGATACCAGCTTGCGTTATGAATTTTTATAAGTTTTTGGTCAGCGGGACGCCAGAGTCATGGTGCGCATCACCTCGAGGCCGGGGAGGGTCGATCTGGTGTTTGGCGGTCCATGGTTGGATCGCACTCGCCTGATGTTGCGTGACCGCGACGCGATGTAAACATCTTTGGCGAGCCCTGATTGAGTGACACATGAACGCTGACCGTCCAGATAGGGAGAGCTGTTCTTTACTGCAGTGCAGTAGCTCCGAGGTGGACACTCCGAACTGGACCACGATCACATCCCTCTCGGTCTCACTACGATTCGTCGTGTCACCGTGCAATACCCCGGAGTGCAAAGCCAAACACGAACCTGGTTCGACAGTGGGGCAGCAGGTTGGTCTCGCACTTTCGGGGGGCTTGGTCGGCACTGTGTGATGCAGGTGCAATCTCGGTGCCGCCATTACTCGCTGACATTGGATTCAGCGGGAGGAGGAAACGGAGAGTTCGATGGTCTGCTGATGCGAAGCAGGTATTGCTTGCGTCGCGGTGCCAGCCTACTGCGGGGCCATGTAAAGATGGTTTTCGAGTGATATTGGCAATGTGAAAAACGACCCGCTCAAGTGGACATCGCAACAGGCACGCGGCCCAATTCCACAACGCCTGAAAAAAACTAAAAAATATTCATCGGCACCCGCCTCAAACGAATTGATCAGATTTTGCTTACGTTGACCTCCTGGGTCCTATCCGCGCCAAACTTTGCGCATCCCAATCCTTGGGCTTGCAGGCAAAGGGTTGGGGAAATCTGACGGATGAAGGCAGGAGGCTACATGCTGGGCGGTGGTGAGGCGTTACTGGGGATTCGTACAGACGGAAGAAGAGAAGGGGGATGTGAAGATTTTCAGTATGGAACTTTGGAGATTACTGGAGTAAAAAATACTTTACCTGCCTCAATCCAGAGGATGTGCAAATGGTCATTACTGTCAAAGAACGCGATGAGCATCACATGTCTCATGAAGCAAATAGTGCGGGAGTCAGAATGTGGGATGTATATCAAGGAGATGTTCTTGTAGGCGTCTATCACAGCGAAGCAGATGCGTTGACGTACAAGGCTTTGCTGGAGAGCGGTCGATTGGATAGCCTCAAAACGCCTCCGAAACACTAAGGTCGACGGAATGAGCAAGCCCGGCCCCGCGCTGGGCTTTGTCGTTTCTGGAGTGGGCTTACTCAAGTGCACCAGGGCAGTGATACAGTGGCCTTTTCAGGACAAGGAAAAATCATGCGGATGTTGATTGGGGGGGTAGCGGTGATGGTGTTAGCAGGGTGCTCGTTGCCCGCATCCTTAGTGCCGGGTGAACCAAATGTCAGTGAGCACACTGCCAAGGCACCAAAAGACTATGTCATGTGCGTTCTGCCTGCCTGGCAGAAGGAGATCCCTAAAACCACTCAGTCTGTGATTACGAATGGATACAGGATCACGGCACCAAGCATTGTAACGGCCGATGAAATCCTGGACATCGTGAAGTCAAAGGATGGGAGTCGGGTATCGCTCTACCAAGGCCCGCCATGGGCTAAGTCAGGCGCTCTGAAGAAGGCAGTGAGTGATTGTTTGTAGCGGTGTTTCTGTTTGCATGTCGCTCTATGCATTTACACAACAAAGCCCAGTCCAGTGCTCGGCTCGACTGTTACGTATTGGGCTCAGACGGAATGAGGACGACCAGATCCGTATCACCTACGTCGACACCCGCTTGTGAAAGCAGGGTCGTAACCTGGCCGCGGTGATGGGTCTGATGGTTGATGAACGAGCCCCATGAAAGACAGGACAAGGAAGCATCATGCGGATTTTGATAAGGGATACATCTCACCAACAGGCGAGATGCATCTTCTGATTTAGGCGATCAGGTCTACTTTACCGCTCGCAAGGCGATAGACGCCGCCCACTATTTTCAACGTACCTTTGCTGAGCGCATCAGTCAGTAATGGTGAGGCATGTTTGAGGCTGTTAACCGAGTCTTTAACATTTTGCGCTATCGCGTTGTCGGGAAGACTCCCAGGCTCATTAAGCACCTTCTCGATAGAAGGCTTAAGTGCGTCAGTCAATTTTTGGATGTGACCAGGGAAAACGGCATGATCTTTTGTTGCCTTTATACCTGCATTGATGGCTCCGCAGTCCTCATGCCCCAGCACGAGAATCAACGGTGCGTCGAGCACTGCGACAGCGTATTCAAGGCTCGCTAAACCTTCCCCTGTGACGAAGTTGCCAGCGACGCGTATAGCGAAAAGGTCTCCTCGAGCCGTGTCAAAAGCGTACTCGGGGGCGATACGGGAGTCGGAGCAACTCAGTACCGCCACGAACGGGTTCTGGCCAGAGACCAAGGCTTCTCGCTCGGACTTGAAGTCATGCGTCTTGGAGGCACCAGTAATGTATCGTTCATTGCCCTTGATCAGCCTTTGAAGAGCCATGTCAGGACTGATTGAGTTCTGTGGTTTGGGGGGCGGGGCAGTTTTCTCGGCAGCCTGGACGATCTTGTCGGGCAGCGCACCGGCAAGCAGCAGAGCGCCTGCTCCTAGTCCAGCTAATCGAAGAAATCGACGACGACCATTCGCGTTCGGCATATGGTTTGAATCACATGATTCACACATAGTCTTGTGTACTCAGGTCATATTGGTGGGAATGACTCGCTATTGAGGGCTGGTACTTCCAGGAACCTTCAGCACTTCTCTGTTGGAGTCTAGACGGATTGTAAAACTATGGATGAGCCGTTCGGATAAGTGCTTTGACAGGTGTCGTACAGACTAATCACTGCGACTGATTGCGCTGACAGGACGAATTAGGTGAACCCCCTGGTTCATTACGTTGCCCACGGCCATATCTACCTTGAACCATTCAAAGGTCTCCAAAGGCTCACCTTGCTGCAGCACCATCTGTTCTGCGCGCCCTTTAGGTGTTGTCAGGTTGAGCCACTCCCGGGCCAGTTCCGGAGCAAGGACGACCGGTCGCCTGTCGTGGACGTCGACGATGCCGCCGGCGCTGTCTGCGGTGATGATCACGAAGCCATCATCCACCCTCGGATCTCGGCCACCGGTGGGGTATTGGCCGATGGCTGCACACAGAATCGGTGCACCGTCCCGGCGTCGGATGAGATAGGGCTGTTTCTTCGCGCCGCCTTCATAGACCCACTCGAACCAGTTGTCGATCGGTGTAATGGCGCGATGTGGCCAGATCGCCCGGAAGGAGGGACCGTGCATCAGCTTCTCGACCCTGGCGTTGATCGGCGCCAGCTTGTCGGTAGACCCATGCGGGCGCCAGCCCCAGCAGACCAGGTCGGCGTGCAGGATTTCGCCTTCGAGGTGCAAGAGGGCGACCTGGGTCGAAGGCGCGACGTTGTAGCGTTCGAGCGCCTGATCGCCGACGGTGTTGAGCAAGGCATTGGGCATGCTCAGCGCCGCAACGAAGTCATGGATCCCGCGGTACTGTGAGAGTCTTCCACACATGGCCAGTCCTCACGCAGAAGGCAAAGCTTAACTAAGTATCATCCATCAATGCCATCCATGCGTATTAATCCCACGCCAGGTCGAATGACCGCAGGCTACCCCAAGCTACCGTTGACTAAAGGCCTAAATCGACCAAAAGCAGAAACTCGAAACCCGTTGTGTAGGTCAATGCGAGTTAGTAGTAGGGATTTTGTCTAGGCAGTAGCCAACGCTGTGATGAACCGGAGGAAATGCTTGTATGACGAGCAGCGGGTCAATCAACAATACGCTCAGCAGCGGCAGTGCGGCCAAACCTTACAGAGAAGCCTCCCCAGAGATCACCTCAGCCGCGATGTCAGGTCGATATGGACGCGAGTGCGCTTTTGTAGGATCGTCCTTGGCTCTGTTTAGTAGATCCGACTGCCAAGAAAGAGAAAAATGGATACTAGGAAACTGCGTCACGTTCTTGGGCTGGTAGAGCACCTGACATTCACCCGAGCCAGTATCGAGGTCAACCTGAGTCAGCCGGCCCTGTCTCGGAGCATTCAGTCGATCGAGGCCGAACTTGGGGTTCAGTTGTTCGATCGCGGGCCCACTGGAGTTGAGCTGACACCCTACGGCGAGGTATTTACCGAGCGGGCGCGCAAGGTGCTGGCCGAGCTCAATGAGTTGCGCCGGGACATCGAGTTGGTGCGGCGCGGCGAGTATGGCGAGATTGCCCTGGGTTTCGGGCCGACGGCCGCTGCCTTGCTCAAGACGCCACTGCTGGAGCACTTTGCCCTGAATGCACCGCAGGTGCGGCTAACCGTCAAGGGCGGCACCTATGAAGAGTTGCTGAGGTTGCTGCTGGAGGAGAAAATCGACATTTTTTTCGGCGATGTGGCGCTGCTGTCCTATCGCCAGGATTTGCAGGTCGATTTGCTACCCAATTGGCGCAGCGGTTTCTTTTGCGCGGCCAACCATCCACTGGCGCAAAGAAGCCTGGTCACCCCGGCCGAGTTGTTGGATTACCCCTTGGGCTGCATCAAGTTGTCAGCATGGGCCATGGCTGACCTGGATGTGTATTTTGAGGGATCTATCGAGACGGCCATTCATTTTCAGACTGATGTGCTCGCAGACCTGGAGGCTTTGGCTCTGGCCGGGAACGCGGTGATCTTTGGCAGCCGTCCGGCTTTTTGGCAGGCATTGGACAGCGGTCAGTTACAGGAAGTCGCTTTGAGTCCGCCACTGCAACGTAGCGCGCGTTTCGGCTCGGTCAGCCTTGCAGGACGCACTTTGGCCCCCTCGGTGAAGGGGGCCAAGACGTTGGCCCATAAAGTGTTCGCAAGTTACGCCGAACTGCTGGTCGTGGCGCCCGCAGCTGACGGTTGACCAACCTGGGGGCGGCTGTCTTGTGCGTCGGCCGAGTACTGCATTTCACGCAACAGCGGATCGATGCGGCGGTTGGCGTACCAGGTGTAGAAACCGGTGACAGCGACACAGAACCAGTACAGGCCAATTCCCGCAACGATGCCGGTGGTCAGCCGCGACTCTGTCGACAGCGGCAGGGTCAGCCAGTGGGGAACAAAGGCCACCATCAGGATAAAGCCAAAGTAGGTGCCCAGGGTCAGTACGGTCAGCCCCAGGATTAACCTGAGGCGGATCTTTTTCAGGCGGGCCAGAGACGTGTCGCTTTTGGGGGCAATGAACGGGGTCGACATGGTAGGTACCTCGTTTGCAGTTTAGGGGTCAGTGAGCCACGGCGTTGCTGGCGTTGATGCCGGTCAGCGAACGGTAGTGCTGGGCATCGAACCTGGCGCGCTCGGCTTGGGCCGATGGGCTGCGGTCGGTGACCGAGGCGACCCAGGCGGCTATAAAGGCCAGGCTCATGGAGAACAGCGCGGGGTTGGAATAAGGGAAGATCGCCGTATCGTGCCCCAGTACACCCACCCAGATCGTCGGCCCCAGTATCAGCAGGCCCACCGAGGAGATCAGACCGCACAGGCAGGCGGCGATCACTCCTCGGGTGGTCAGGCCGCGCCAGTAAATCGACAGGATCAGCATCGGAAAGTTGGTGCTTGCGGCAATCGCGAACACCAGGCCGGCGAGGAAGCTGATGTTCAGATTCTGCACCAGTTGCGAGAGCAGCAGGGCAACGACGATCAGAGTGACGCAGGCTCTGCGGAAAACTTTCAGTTCCCGCTTGGGATCGTTTTCTTTCTGGCGGAACAGGTGGGTGTAGATATCGTGGCCGACCGCCGACGCACCGGAGATGGTCAGGCCAGCGACGACCGCGAGGATGGTGGCGAAGGCTACGGCGGACATCACCCCCAGAAACAGCTCGCCACCGAAGAAGGTACCCAGGTGCATAGCGGCCATGTTGTTGCCACCGATCAGGCCCTGGCCGCTGGCGTCGAGGAACTCGGGGTTACCTATGACGAAGATCGCTGCCCCCGCGCCGATCACCACCACCAGGGTGTAGAAGTAAGCAATGATGCAGGTGGCGTAGAAGGCCGACTGGCGGGCGGCGGCGCCGTTCTTCACAGTGAAAAAACGGATCAGGATATGCGGCAGGCCGACCATACCGAAGATCAGCGCGACTCCCAGAGAAATAGCATCCACCGGGTTGGCGATCAGTTTGCTGGGGGCTAATACGTCCAAGCCCTTAGGATAGGCCTGGATCACTCTGTCGAGCAGCTGGTTGCTACTGAAACCCACACTTTTCAGCACCATGAAACAGAGGAAACTGCCGATCGCAAGAATCAGCACGGCCTTTGTGATTTGCACCCAGGTAGTGGCCAACATGCCGCCGAAAAGCACATAAAACAGTACCAGAATGCCTACCATGCCCACCGAGAACAGGTAGGGCGTACCAAACAGTAGTTGGATCAGCTTGCCGGCGCCGACCATCTGCACCACCAGGTAGAACAGCACAATGACCAGGGAGTTAGCGGCGGTCAGTAGGTGCACCGGGCGCTTTTGCAGGCGGAACGAAACCACATCCGACAGGGTGTGATGGCCAAGATTGCGCAAGGGTTCGGCCACCAGAAATAGCAGGATCGGCCAGCCGACCAGGGTGCCGACCCCATAGATCAGGCTGTCATAGCCGTACAGGGCCTGCATGGCCACGGCGCCGAGAAAGGTCGACGCCGACATATAGTCGCCAGCCAAGGCAAAGCCGTTTTGCAAGGGGGTGATGCCGCCGCCGGCGGTGTAGAAGTCCGCGGTGCTGTGGTTGCGGCGGCTGGCCCAACGGGTGATGCCGAGGGTCAGGGTGATCAGCAGGAAAAACGGTACCAGGGTGTGCCAGTTGGCGGCATAGCTGCTGCCAATAGACGCACTGGCTGGGTTCGAAAGCAGCAGCAGGAACAGCAGTGAAAAACACGCTGGCAGGGTTTTGGGTTTCATGCCGGGCTCCGGACTTTGTTATTGTTATTGTTGTTGTTGTTGTTGTTGTTACGTCAGGCGCCAAGGCGCAAGCGTACTAATTGCTCGAACATGGCGACACCGATGCTCGCCACCTCATCGTTGAAGTCATAGTGTGGGTGGTGACACATGGGACCGTCCTGCCCCAGCAGGAAATGACAACCGGGACGCTCCTGGAGAAACACTGCGACGTCATCGCCGGCCATGATCGGTGCGACGTTGTCGATCAGGTTATGGGCCCCGACCACACTCTTCGCGGCGTGGATCACGTGCTGGGTATGCTCCGGACTGTTGACCACCGGTGGGGTGTTGTTGGACAGCGTCATGTCGATTTGACAATGATGACTCAGTGCCAGCCCTTGGCAGACCTCACGCATGCGCTCGATGACCTGTTGGCGAACAGGGATGGACAGGGTGCGCACGGTGCCATTGAGCTGGGCGAATTCAGGGATAACGTTGTTGGTCTCTCCAGCCTGGAAGCGGCAGACACTGATGACTGCGTTTTCTATCGGATCGACGTTGCGGCTTACGATGCTTTGCAGGGCTGTGACCAGGCTCGAGCCGATAACGATCGGGTCGACGCTTAAATGCGGCATGCCGCCGTGGCTGCCCACGCCGGTGACGCGGATCGAGAAGAAGTCCACCGAGGCCATCAGGGCGCCGGTGCGCACGCCAATAGTGCCCGCCGCCAGGGAAGGGTGATTGTGCAGGGAATAGACTTCTTCGAAAGGGAAACGCTGCAGCAAGCCATCCTCCAGCATGGCTCGACTACCCTGGATAATCTCCTCGGCGGGTTGGAATATCAGCACCACTTTGCCGCTAAAATTCCGCTTCTGGGCCAAGAGACGGGCCGTGCCCAGGAGGATGGCCGTATGACCATCGTGGCCACAGCCGTGGAATATCCCATGATGCTGGGAGCGATAAGAGGGCTGCCCTTCTTCGACGATAGGCAAGGCATCCATGTCGGCGCGAAAGGCGATACTCGGCCCAGGGCCAAGGCTGCCGTGGATCACCCCGATGACACCAGTCTGGCCAATACCGGTGTGAGTTTCGATATCCCAGGACCGCAGATGTTCGGCGACGAAGTTGGCGGTCTTGTGTTCCTTGAAGGCGATTTCCGGCTGGCTGTGAATCTGTTGGCGCCAGACGCGCATATCGGTGGCCAGGGCTTGGATTTCGGGGCAAATAGCCATGTGCATGGATCCTTTGACGTGGGGGCGGAGAGTAGAGCTTGCCAGCTCTTGCCCGCATCATGCCGGAGTGGAAATACCGTGGACCAATGCAAACTTAGGACGTAGCTATGTGCTCTTTGCATAGCCGATGTGGCCTGTCGCTTCCTGCGATTATCTTGGGGGCGCCTGGTTCGGGACTACGCTAAAGCTATGCGGGTCGTCGATCAATTGTGACCCACTGTTCGCGCTGCGTCCGTCCCTGGAGCGCCCAATGCCGCCCATCACCACGCGCCTGGTGGCGCTGTTTGTTCTTTGCCTGACTCTTGAAGTGCCAGCCCAGACCAACGGCTGCCCAGCTGGCGAGAAACAAGTGTGCCTGGACGGCTGCATCTGCCTGCCAGACCTGGGACAGATGCTCGGCCCCCTGCCTGATGGCATCTACCAGATCGCGGCACCTGCCCTGGCGCTGTGGCTGACCCAAGCCCGCGCTGAAGCAGCCAACGCCGACATCCAACCCATTCCACCGCACATCCGGGAGCAGCTGCTGCGCTGGTACGACCCCAGCGTCCTCGATACCGCACGCTACAAAGTTAGCGACAACGGCCAATTCAGCGCCGCCACTGCCATGCTGCAAAACCCCGATGTCGGTGCCGTGACGCTGATCGACATCATCCTCTTCCGGGACGCTCAAACCGCAGAACAGGACATCGCGCTCTGGGCTCATGAACTAAAGCATGTGCAGCAGTATCAGGAATGGGGGGTAGAAGGATTTGCCCAGCGGTATACACAAGATTTCAATGCTGTGGAGGCGCCGGCTTATGCCATACAGGCTGAGGTCAGACGGTCGGTGCGGGAAGGAACTTACTGAAGGGCGGCGAAGCTGCCTGTCTTACAGGCAGAAAGCAGTCGTTTTATTTGAATTGAGTCGCCCAGGTTTCAATGGCGGTGAGTGGCTGCTTCTGGCCTGGGCCGTGTAAAAAAGCATGCATCGTTTTGAAGTCTGCGTTGCTACGTAAAATCTGCCAGCGCTTGGTTAATCAGCAGACCAGAAATTTGCGTAGGAATGCGATTTTCCTCCCTCACCGTCCGGTCCGCTCTATAAGCCAGAACAGCGACTCAGAAGCCCAAGCCAACTCATTGCGTTCGATAAGTTGCACGGTTCTTGCAGAATAATTTACAAGCACCCTGAACTGTAACCCTTCTACCCGCGGAGTCGTTGAACATGCCGTTACGCTTGAAGTTAGCCCTAAGCTACCTGCTGATCGGCTTGATCCCGGTTCTGGGCATGGCCTTTACGGTCTATCAACAAGCCAGTACCGCTCTGCGCGAGCAGACGCTGAACGCCCTCGAGGCGGTTGCCCACATCAAACAGCAGCAATTGCTGGATAACTGGCAGGAACGGCGCAACCAGATCAGCACCCTGGCCAGTAACCTGGGCAACACCTACCAGGGACTGGACGACACCGCGCTGATCAGCACCGCCCACTACGACCGCCCGGTGTTTCAAAACTTTATCAGTACCTTTGGTTACCGCGAGCTGAAACTGATCATGCCCGATGGCACCGTCATGCTCAGTCTGCAGGGCGGCAGTGACGACCAGCACAACCTCAGCGAAGAAAGCCTGCGCGACACCTTGCTGGCGCGCCTGGTCAAGCAAAGCCGCGATAGCGGCAAACTGTTGATCAGCGACCTGCAGTACAACCCGCTGAGCAAGGAGCCGACCCAATATCTGGTCACCCCCGTCATGTCGAACGGCGTGCTGCAAATGACCCTGGTTCTGGAATTGCCCATTGCCCCGCTCAATAACGTGATGCAAACCCGACAGGGCTTGGGAGAAAAAGGCGAAACCTACCTGGTCGGCAGCGATGCCAGCCTGCGTTCGGACTCGGCCCGCTTCCCTGAACGCCAGGTCAACCGCAGCCTCAATGCGCAAGTCGGCCTCACGGGCAGTGCCGTCAGCAATGCCCTGGCGGGCCAACAGGGACGCATCGCCGAACCGGGGCTGGACGGCAATAGTGCGCTGAAAGTGTTTGTCCCCGTCGCCTTCGATGACAACCACTGGGCCTTGATTGCCGAAATGGATGAGTCCCAGGCGTTTGCCCCGGTGCGTCAGTTGATGTGGCAAGTCTTGCTGCTCGGCCTGCTGACCGTCGCCGCCGTTGCTATCGCCACCTGGCTGGTCAGCCGCAGCGTGATGCGCCCGCTGGGCGGCGAACCGAGCAATATGACCGTACTGGCCCGTCGCTTGGCCGCAGGCGAGCTGAACCTGCCGACCGAACAACGACAACAGGCCGGCTTGATGCTGGCCTTGCATGAAATGGCCCAGGCCTGGCGCGATGTGATTGAGCGTCTGCGCCAATCCAGCCAGGACGTCGGTCAGGCCAGCAGCAACATTTTAAGCGCCGCCGGGCAAACCAGCGAACGCCTCGACCTGCAGCAAGAGTCGCTGGAAATGGTCGTCAGCGCCGTCGAGCAAATGTCCTGCACCGTGCAAGAGATCGCCCGTAACGCCGCCGACAGTGCGCACGGCAGCACCGCCGCACGGGGTGCCTTTGGCGAGATGCAAGGCACTCTGCAACAGATGATCGGCCAGCAGGGACGCTTGCTGAACGACATCGGGCGGGCCGGCAGAGTGGTCGACAACCTGACCAGCGACGCCCTGCAAATCGGCACCGTGCTTGCGGTGATCCGCGGCATTGCCGAGCAAACCAATCTGCTGGCACTCAACGCTGCTATCGAAGCCGCGCGCGCCGGCGAACAAGGCCGTGGCTTTGCTGTGGTCGCTGACGAGGTGCGCAACCTTGCTCAACGCACCAGCAGCGCCACCGAAGAAATCGTCGCCATCACCATCACTTTGCAAGGCTCTTCCACCGAAGCCCTGCAGGCGATGCAGGCCTCGGCCGAACAAGCACATACGCTGGAACGTGAAACCCAGGTCGTGCTGACCTCGCTCAGCCAGTTGGACAACTCCCTGCAAGGCGTGCACGCCCTCGCCGTGCAGATCGCCGTCGCTGCGAACGAGCAGGCTGGAACCACGCAGGAAGTGAATCAGCACATGCACCGCCTGCACGACATGACGCGCGAAAACCGGCAGAACGCGGCGCATACCCGCAGCAGCGGCGAGCACCTGCAGCAAGTGGCCAACAACCAGCAAGCCCTGGTGCTGCGCTTTCGCCTATAGCCGCCGGCGCTGGCGCTCAGCCGGGATGCTCCTCCCGTCACAGCTGGCACATAAGCTTCCAGCGCAGGCTGGACGCGATTACCCGGCCTATGGCATGGTCGAAACGACAGGCCATGTAGCAGTTGGGATCGGAACGATGGAGGAGGGTGATGAGTTCGGCGCCAAGGCGTCGATGGCAACGCTGAAAGCGTTCAATCTTTGCGTGTTACACCTTGGTCGCCTTGCTCGAGAGCGCGGCGCATCCCAATTCATCGCAGACGGTCTGCAGGCATTTCGCCTACTGGTGCCCTTCGCTTCGGCATGGTGGGGCGAGATGTCCACGTCAGACGCCAATGCTCCCCCCAAAAGCTGGATGCACGGGCGAATCAATCTGCCCGAGTCGTTTGCCGCCGAATGGCACAAGAGTGCGGGCAGCGACAGCTTCTCCCATGACACGTTGAGCCAACCCGGTGAGGTTGTGCGCGACAGTGGGTTCACTGACCCCTGCGAGGAGGTGAACGAGTTCGCACGGCGCCACGACCTCTACCACCCGATGTGCATCACCTTTGAGTTGCCTGAAAGCGGATTGATGTTCTTCGTCTGTCTCTATCGTGGCATTCAAACACCGGCTTTCAACGACAACGAGGCCAGTTTGTTTTCGGCCTTCTGCGATCACCTGTTGCAGTTATGGCGATTTCAGGTGCAGGACATGATCCGGTTCGACACTGGCAACGGGGCGACAGACTTCGGGGTCGCACGTATGGACGGCAGTCTGCTTTACGTGGGGGCAAGGCTGTGTGCGGCCATTCAGCGCGAGTTGCCCGGGTGGAATGGTTCAGTGCTTCCCTTTGATGTGATCGCGCAACTGCAAAAGGCACCCTGCGTAATGCGCCTGGGTCGCTGTGCACTGACACTGAGTCCTAACGCAGAGCATGTCATTCTGTCACTCGAAGCGCAGTCGCGCGGGGCAGTGCTTGCGCCACGCGAGCGGACGGCAGCCATGCTGTTCGCCGCCGGCCACTCCTACAAGGAAATTGCCAAAATCCTTGCATTGAGTCCTGCGACAGTGCGCACCTATCTGCGCAACTGCTACTTGCAGCTCGGCGTCAAAAGCAAGGTAGAACTAGGTTCTGTCCTGCGTTCGCCGAGCGCCCCTGCAGTTGCTACGCGTCGCGATTAAGTCTGGCCGCCCCGGTATTTCCAATTAATTGCCTTACCCCTCCTCATTTGTAGAGGTCCATACGACTGCTGCGCTCTATAGGGTGTGCCCTGCATATCAGGGGGTTGCACGGCAGTCTGTTCGGGCCGCTTCCAAAACTATAAAAATAGAGGTGAGGCATTTGAAATTTTCCAGGTTATTTATCGCCATTACCGCGACAACGGTATTTTCTTGCATGGCGCTGGTGGGGTGTCAGACAACCGGTTCGACTCCCGCTGACATGGTGCTGCGCAACGGCTATGTCTATACAGTCGATGGTAAAAACTCCGTGCAACAGGCGATCGCCGTTGCTGGCGGCAAGATCGTCTATGTTGGTAGCGATGAAGGGGTCACCTCGTACATCGGCACGCAGACACAGCTGATCGATTTGGCGGGACGCATGTTGATGCCGGGCTTCATCGATGCCCACATGCATCCGGGGGACGGAGGCCGCGCCATGACCTTGTGCGACCTGAAATACCAGACGATGACCCGGAAGGTCTTCCAGGCGACCATCCAGGCGTGCCTGGATGCCGACAAGGACAAGGGCCCCGATGTCTGGCTCGAGGTGGGCAGCTGGGATCGCATCGGCATGACTGGACTCGATGGCGACCCCGACAAATCGACGCTGGACGCGCTCAAGACCAAGCGCCCGATTCAGGTTCGTTCCACCGACTTTCATACCGTACTGACAAATTCTCGTGGTCTGGCGCTCGCAGGCGTGAACAAGCACACGGCCAATCCAGGTGATGGCAAGTACGTCCGCGACAGCGCCGGGAATCCGACCGGCATCTGCGAGGACGGTGCTGCCGATACCATGGCCGCCGTGGTGCCGGCAGCCACCGACGCAGAGAAGCTGAACCAGACCCGCGCGGCGCTCGACGCTATGCGCCAGCAAGGTATCACCAGCTTCTTCGATGCCTTGTCGGGGCCTGAGAATGGCAAAGCTTTTACCAGCCTGCAGCAGTCGGGCGAGCTGACCGCCCGGGCCTTGTTGGCGATCAAGCTGGACCCTGCCGCCGCTGCAGCAGACCCGGTCAAGACCATCGCCGAGGCCAAGGAATTGGCCAACACCTACGACCAGGGCGAAACCAAAGCCGCGCCGGGTGTGAGCATGCGCCACGTCAAATTGTTCATGGATGGGATCATCAACGCTCCGGCTGACACCGGTGCAATGTTAACGCCGTACTTGCGCAATGCCGGAACCGAGACTGCACCCAAGTGGACGCCTGGCAAGAACCTCGGTGAGCTGTACTTCCCCCCGCAAGTACTCAATCCGCTGCTGCTGCAGGCGGTCCAGGCCGGCCTCGACCCGCACCTTCACGCGACCGGGGACCGTGCGGTGCGTGATGCACTGAACAGCATCGAATACGTGCGCCAGCAACTGCCCGGCAATGGCTTCCGTCCAGCCATCGCTCACGCCGAATCGGTGGACCCTGCCGACTATGCGCGCTTCAAGGCGCTTGACGTGACCGCCACCATGTCCTTCCAGTGGGCCCAGCAGGCACCTTCCACGGTCGACGGTACCAGCGATCATCTCGGTTCGGACCGTTTTGCACGCATGGAGCCATCGGGCAGCATCCACAACGCCGGCGGACGCGTTGCCTTCGGCAGCGACTGGCCCGTCGACCCGCTCGACGAATTCCTTGCGCTGAAGATCGGTGTCACCCGCTCAGGCGATCCGCTGAACCCACACAGCTATGGTCCCAAGAACGCGGGAAGGCTCAACGCCGACCCGACGCTGGCGCGTACTGAAGTGCTGCGCGCTATCACCGTGAACGCCGCCGAGCAGCTGCGATTGGACGCTGTCCTCGGCTCGGTCGAAGTGGGCAAGTTCGCCGACTTGATCGTATTGGACAAAAACTTCATGCAGGTGCCTGAGGATGAGTTGGCGCGAAATGACGTGCTGTTGACCGTCGTGGGCGGCAAGGTCGTGTGGGCCAAGGCGCCGTTCGGTGGTCTTGATCAGCGGCCGGTTCGAGTAGCAGTGACTGAACAACAAAAATAAAAGCACCGTCTGCCCATCAGAAGAGAAAACAGTAATGACCAAGGTCAGCGATAGTCAGCAGCGAAGTCCCCTGATCGAGACACGTTCGATCGATTTCATTCCCGAGGCCGAGCGCCATGGCAGCCTCTATAGCCAGTTCACCCTTTGGCTCGGCGCCAACTTGCAGATCACGGCGATCGTTACCGGTGCTCTGGCCGTGGTGCTGGGCGGCGATGTGTTCTGGTCACTCATTGGTTTGCTGATCGGCCAACTGCTCGGCGGTACAGTGGTTGCCCTGCACGCTGCGCAGGGCCCCAAGCTTGGGCTGCCGCAGATGATCTCCAGTCGCGTGCAGTTCGGCGTTTATGGTGCGGCCATCCCGATTATGCTGGTGTGTCTGATGTATCTCGGCTTCAGCGCCACCGGTGCGGTATTGTCGGGGCAGGCCATTGCCCAGTTGATCAATGTCAGCGACAGCGCCGGCATCCTGATTTTTGCCTCATGCATCGCGTTTCTGACCATTTTTGGTTATCGGGTCATTCACCTGATCGGAAGGATTGCCAGCGTGCTGGGCATCATTGCCTTCGTCTATCTGTTTACCCGACTGATGACGCTCAACGATATCGGCCTGTTGCTGGAAAACCGCCACTTCGGTTGGAGTTCCTTTCTGTTGGCGGTGTCCCTTTCTGCATCCTGGCAGATCGCCTTTGGCCCCTATGTGGCCGACTACTCACGCTACCTGCCGAGCAAAACTTCGTCCCGGAAGACCTTCGCTGCCGTCGGCCTGGGTACGGTGCTGGGCGCTCAGGCTTCAATGGTGCTCGGGGTGTTCGCCGCTGCCTTGGCGGGGCCGAATTTCCGTGGTCACGAGGTAGCTACCATCGTCGGGCTGGGCAGCACCGGTGTGATGGCCTCTGTGCTGTACCTGAGCGTAGTGTTTGGCAAGGTCACGGTTTCCACCCTCAACGCCTATGGCAGCTTCATGTGCGTTGCCACCATCATCAGTGGCTTTCGTAGTCGCTTAGAGATCACCACCGCGCAGCGCATGCTGTTTGTGCTGGCGATTGTCGCGGCGTCCACCACGCTAGCGCTGTTGGGTCAGTACTCGTTTCTGAACACGTTCAAGTACTTCATCCTGTTTCTGCTGACCTTCTTCACGCCTTGGAGTGCGATCAACCTGGTGGATTATTACTTCATCAACAAGGAGCGCTATGACATCCCGGCGCTGTCCGACCCGGCGGGTCGCTATGGCCGCTGGAACCTGTTGGGGATCGGCGTGTATGTCATGGGTGTGTTGATCCAACTGCCTTTTGTCGACACTCACTTCTACTCCGGACCGATGGTCACGCAGCTCGGCGGTGTTGATATTTCCTGGATTGTTGGTTTGGTGGTGCCGGGTATCCTGTATTACCTGCTGGCCAGGACATCTGCCGTTGCTGTGCTGCCAGAGCGCGGCTCGAAGGCCGGAACCAAGGGCAATTGGGTATAGCGCTTATGTCGGGGCGGAGCGGGTGGGTGTTACTCGGTGAGCGGATGCGATCTTGGTCTAGGGGGGCATCACATTCGTATTCCGCCCGCAAGCAAATGGACCCCAAGTTTGGCCTGAACAAACTTGGGGCCAGTGCTCGATTTGCGAACAGTGAGGAGAGGCAAGTTCCACCCGGTCTGATGTTGCTCGTGACTGAAGCAAAGGCTCCATTTGAACGCAGATAGCGAAGGCGTGGCACTGGAATAATGAAAATCGCCGAGCACGGGATGACTTTTCGAGCAAAACGCTCAGGGCTGATACCCGGCCCTGAGCATGCCCTTACAAACGACCCTCTTGATCGACGAGATGTATGCCTCTGCGTCGCGAAGCGCGGCGGGCGTCGTGTGGACCGAGTAATAGCCAAGGACGAGATCGTGTTTGTGTGGCGCGGCCGAACCGAGAACGAATTCGGTGTCGGTCGATGCTTCGAACTCGACCGCTTCGCTTGACGAAGCTTTGCGAAGTGTCTGCATTTTACTACCTGCGAGCACTGGGCGAGCCGCAAATTATTTAGCAGGAAAAAGGTCTACTGAAGGAGCAGGGGATCGCGAAATGAACAAGATCAAACGTTTCGAAATCAACACCTCGGGTCGCGACTTTGCCGTTGGCGACATTCACGGTTACTTCACCCGATTACAGGCTGCTCTGGATGCTGCTGGCTTCGATCCTGCGGTGGATCGCCTGTTCAGCGTGGGTGATCTGGTCGACCGCGGGCCTGAATCGCTCAACGTGGATGACTGGTTGCTGCGCAAGCCGTGGTTTCATGCCATTCGCGGCAATCATGAGCAGATGGCGATCGAGTCGTACGAAGAGGGTAAAGGCGGCACTCAATGCAGCCTTCACTTCATCAATGGTGGCGCATGGTTTTACGCTCTTTCCCGCGTCGAGCAAGGCGGCTACACAAGCATTTTCAGCGATTTGCCGCTACTGATCGAGGTCGAGACTGCTGCCGGGTTGGTGGGGCTGGTTCATGCTGATTGCCCACGCAAGAGTTGGCCCGAACTGGTCGATGCGATCGAGCGTGGCGATAGCGAATCAAATCATTTGGCCGCAATGTGCCAATGGTCGCGCCATCGTATTCAGCATCAAGACAGGTCAGTGGTTGAAGGCGTTCGGGCAGTTGTCGCCGGGCATACACCGTTGCGCCAGGTGGCAGTGCTCGGAAACGTTTATCACATCGATACCGCCGGCTGGCTGGATGGATACTTCACGCTGCTCAACCTGGCAACGCTCGAATGCACTCCATCGGTCAACCCAAAACCGCAATGGGACTGGGAGGCATGAGCAAGCCAAAGGAAATGCCTGGACACTGATAAGCCGGCAAGTGGGAAAGACCGCAAACCTGTTTTAAGGCCTCGGCATCTGCCGAAGCTTTTTTGTGTGCGCCAGGCATGGCGCGTTGCGCGCAAGCGCAACCAGTTTGGCTGTGGTGGCCACGCTGGTGACTTGGAGGTGAAAGTCCTCTACACACCCGGCAAGGGGAAGTGTTAGCCAGAGGC
>NZ_JBVASJ010000055.1:0-27263 GCF_057813935.1 Pseudomonas sp. F220 | reverse complement strand
CTGCCGATGCCGACTCGCCGCATCGGCCTCTGTTATGCCGCGCAGGCCCTGGAGTTGCCTACGTTGCGGGCCTTACACGAGTACTTTCAGTCGAATAGGCCAGTGCAGTTTTCTGCCGGTGTCCCAATACTTACGCCTGCATGATTACGCGTTACACCAATGCGCCCTCAGTCGTCGAAACCAAAAGGCAGAGGGGATGTGCACCCGGATAGTCTCACGAGCAAGACAACGTGACCCATTGAGGCGAAGGACAAGGTCAGTGTGCTGCTCGCCCAAGCAAATGGTGCGGCCGTTGCTCAGCAGAAATGCAATTGGGCGGGCCTGCCGGATGCAACTGAGCACTCAAGATTATCTGAGCGGCTCCCCCCCTAGCTCAATCCTCATCATCCCCCCGCCTCCGACTTACTAGTCCAGTAATTGGACCAGACCTCTACGGCGCCCTGCCGTTCTAACACCAGAACGTCACTCCGTGATTCACTGACCAAACAGAAGCTGGGTGTATTTCTTCGACACCGCTCCACCATGCTTTGGTGCGCGCAACTGGGCGCAGCGCGGACCTACCGTTCGGCAGTGAGCTTGCGGTGAACACAAAGCCGGTAAACAGGCCGAGCAAAACAGCGTGGTAAGCACGGTGTCGGGGCGTGTATCCACCAGTTGCCGCGAACAGGTGCCAGCGTGGTTGCCACGGTTTGAGTAGATGGGGCTCGCACCAGGTGTGCCCCACAAAGAACGTTTCCTGCTGGTGCGCACCGGATACCAGATGCTGGTTACCACGGTATTGGCTCCAGTTTACCAAGTGCACACCATGGAGCATCGAGCACCCTCCATGGTACGCAAACTGAAGTACGCAGCCTGGTACGCAGCAAATGACGCATTACGGAGCAGTCAGAACCACAAACCAGGCCACTCACCTGATCAACCGGTAATGGATGCCAGACGCTGGTTTCCACTGAGGTTTCCACGGTATTGCAGCGTTTCTCACTGGCAACCTGTCGTCCTGCAACAGCTTCCTGCGAATGACCACGGTAAGATCGCGGTAAGGGTCAGACGGGGAGATCGGGGGTAGGTGGGAATGGAGAACGCGTGCGCCGCCAAGTGCGAAGGCAGGCCGATTCTACCTGGCGAGTGCTGACCTGTGCGCCAGCTACCACACTACTCTTGGAGTCGTGCCAATGATTGAGACACGCAACCCGGCATCCATGTCGCGCCGAACAATGAAACAAAGGGTTTCGGATAGGGGGTATGCATGGGGCCCTCCTAGAGCTTTCGACATCAAGGGCATTGCGCACCGCGATGTCGCCCCAGCTATGAGGTCTCAAAGGTGTTCGCACTTGGGTTCGCACTATGAAGCAAGGTATCTCTATTCGCGAGTTTGCGCGGCGTGAAGGCGTGTCTGACACGCTGGTTCGAAAAGCGCTGAAGCTCAACAGGCTCAAGGCTTTCAGCGATGGCTCGATTGATTCTTCTCTTGCAGGAAGTAGCTGGCGAGAAGGTAACACCAAGGGTGCGAACCCTGCGAACCCCACGGTTCGCAGTTCGCACTTGGAGGTTCGCAGTTCGCAGTGCGATGAAATCGACAGCGAGACGCTGGAAGAGGAGGCCGCTCGGCTGCTCGACAGTGGCGGCGTGGCCACGCATGACTACGCCGAGGCGTTACGCCGGAAAGAGAACTACTTGGCACTCCTGCGTCAGCTTGAGTACGAGCAAAAATCAGGTTCGCTGGTCGAGCTGGAGATCGCCGAGAACATCCTATTCGAAATGGCCGGGGCATCGCGTGATGCCTGACTCAAATTGGTCTACCCGGATAGGCCCCCTGGTGGCCGCTGACCTGGGCCTTGAGGCTGACCGTGTTGTGGTGACGCTGACCGACTATGTCCACCAGCACCTGCAACAGCTTGGTCAGCCCGAGACTGAGGTTCAGTTCAGCCGTGAGTAGGTTTTCGCCCGTAGCAGTAAAAAGAAAGATCCCGACTCAATGTCCCAGAAGCCCCATGTCCCAATTTTTCATCGTCATCCGAAAAAGATACTTCCGGCTCCGAAGTCGTGCATGTCGTGATGTCGTGCTGATTGATCGTTTTTTGATCGTTTTGCACGACATCACGACTTGCACGACATTGGGTCGGTAACTTTCTTTTTCTGACCCTTGCCACTTGGTCGCGTTTGAAATCGAGGCAAGTGAATCTGGCAGCCTGACAGAATTGGAGGTGCATCCATTTTTGGATGGATCAACATGCGTGATTCTCCCGTATGTACTGGGCTGAAAAGTCAGCCGAGTCGGTAATGCGGGTATTTCCCGTAATAGTGTCTCTGAGACAGATTTGAAGGACGCCTCAAAATTGAGGAGTCCGATTTTCGGACCTGAAAGCGATGCACCAAGAAGTACATGGCCCTAACCTGGTAGCGATGCGTAGATTCGCGCATCGACTCTGACGCCAAATACCCGACTTTCCGGGCATTTAGAAACCGCCGATTTGGCGGTTTGACCTGGCCCAGCACCGAGGCGGGTCAGTTCCGCGTCGAGCCTGGAGACATACCCGGAATTCCGGGTATGTCGGTGGTGTGCAATTTTTTTGCAGACCCTGGCATGTGGCGGGAATATTTCCAGCACATCAGGTAACGTCGACGTATCAACCTAATCAGCCAGGAAATACGGAATGTCGATAAAAGTAACTGCACCACTTGTGAATGGTGACTTGTGGGACCCGCTCGACAAGAACGCATCAGGTGAGGACGTGGTGGAGCTGATATGTGGCGATGATATGCGCCCGCCTCCCACCAGCGTGGTCATCACAGTCACTACAGAGTCGGGCAAGTTGGTTGAGCTGTGGATTCCTAATTCAGGCAGCGGCAAGGCTAGCGTGCGGATTGACGGCAAATCGGTGTGAAGAAGCCCTAAAAGATAGACACAATTTTATTTGGGGGCAGATTTGGGGGCACGCAGATGAGCAATATCGACCTAATCCCCGTTTTTGATGGCCTGTAGGTCAAGGTTCGATTCCGTCTCTGCACCAAATACCGAAAACCCTGAATCGCAAGATTCAGGGTTTTTTTATGCCCGCGATTTAATGGCTCGGCGCAAAAACAGCCATCCCTAGCTATTACTCTTCCAGTGGAAGACCAGATTACGTGCAGCACCTTTGCCGACGTCGGCGGTATCACGCAGCACTTCACCATTACGCGTCGCGACAACGGTGTACTTGCCAGCAGGTAGCTGAACGTAAACCAGAGGGCCGGCCTGACTCAGGGTCAGCACGGTTTTCCCCGGGGCGCTCTGAATGACCACATCTACGTCGGGAACATATTTATTCTCCGTCCCGGTGGAGAAGGTCATGTGCAGGTTGTAGCCCTTGGTTTGCTGAATGGCCTTTGACTCATCCTCGCCGATACCGCCAGACAGGTAGGTGATCCCGTTTTGCTGTTGCTGCTGGACTTGCACAGCTGAACTGTCGATCGGCTCAACGCTGGCGGCCCGCAACATGACTGGAAACACCAGTAAGCCGGCAGCGGCGAGGGGTAGCATGAATGAATGGACGTACCTCATGATGACGACTCCCGGGTTCCACAGAACCCTATCCGTTACACCATTTTTGATTGCTGACCGAGGATCAGGGTTTTAGATCGATTCGAACTTGAGCTCAGTGCGAATCGAACCAAACACTCAGTACACCCGAATCAGACCCTCCGGTAAGTGACGTACTGCATTGCGTCGCGCGCGCGACCGCC
Organism: Pseudomonas sp. F220; assembly: GCF_057813935.1. Taxonomy (NCBI): domain Bacteria; kingdom Pseudomonadati; phylum Pseudomonadota; class Gammaproteobacteria; order Pseudomonadales; family Pseudomonadaceae; genus Pseudomonas; species Pseudomonas sp. F220. Next base: position 23,540 of record NZ_JBVASJ010000055.1, on the reverse strand, counting down.
GACTCCAAAGCGTTGCACAACGCTAACGTTGAAGTTCATTCTTGGGCTCGTCATCGCCAGGGCTCAGCCCCATGAATCTACACAGCGTACCCTCCACGCTCAGGCCAGAATCGTCAGCCACAGAAACGCAAAGCGAGCCCTTCAAGGAACCTGCCGCCGACGGCTTTATCCTTGGCGGCTTCACCTGGCGACACGCCCTCGTGGACGCAATGCGACCGGTAGTCATCATCAACGCCGCCACCTCAGTGCGCTGCCGACACTACTCGCGCTTCGCCGATTACCTGTTCGCCAATGGTTTCGACGTCATCACCTATGACTACCGCGGCATCGGCGAGTCTCGTCCGACATCACTGAAAGGACTTCAGGCTTCATGGACCGACTGGGGCGCGCTGGATTTCGAAGCACTACTCAAACGCGCTCAACGGGAGTTTCCCGGCCAACCCATCGACGTGGTCGGCCACAGCTTCGGCGGCTGTGCGGCGGGGTTAGGCGCTTCCGGGCACGTGATCCGACGCCTGGTGACAGTCGGTGCGCAGTTCGCCTACTGGCGCGACTATGCGCCTGCCCATCGCTGGCGGATGTTCGGCAAGTGGCACCTGCTGATGCCGTTGGTGACGCTGGTTTGCGGATATTTCCCCGGCAAACGCCTCGGCTGGCTGGAAGACACGCCCGCCGGCGTGGTTCGCGACTGGAGCACGCCCACCGCCCACTACGAGAGGCGCCCCAGCGGTCGCGCCATCCACGCCAGAAACGGCCGACTGCCCTTCGCCAGCGTCACCGCACAAACGCTGGCCATCAGCCTCAGCGACGATCCCTATGGCACAATTGCTGCCATCGAACGCCTGCTCGGCTACTTCACCGGCAGTACAAACACCCACCTGCGAATCGCCCCAGAAGACATCGGCGAAGTGGAAGTCGGACATTTCGCCTTTTTTCGCAGCCCTTACCAAGCCACACTATGGCCCATTGCATTGTCCTGGCTGCAAAACGGCGAGCTGACACCCGACACCCCCGGGCGTCGAGTGCCACGCAGCTGAGTGGCCTGCCCTCTCAACGGAATACGGAACGACGCCCATGGCATCCGCGAACAAACAACACAAACGCGCTACCCGCGCTAAAGCGAAAGCCAAGCAGAACCGCACTCAACGAGCCGCCGCGCCGGTCGAGCTGGACCCGAACGACGATCGCATCGACTTCGAATCGGTGGATCTGACCGAACTGTTCAAAAAAATGATCGACGCCGAAAAAACCAGTCAGCAAGCGATGTGCACGACCTTCCTGGAAGACCCGCTGTTGGAACTGGTGTACGAACAGGAAGGCGAAGACGGCGCGACCGACTTCATACTCGCGGCACTCATCGAGTATCGCCAGTGGTCCACGGAGGCGGACGAGGCAACGGCTCTTGCCTGGATCGAATCTCCAGCCTTCCAGGCTGACTATGTGGCGGCCTCGGACGCATTGCTGAAGTCGTAACGCTAACTTTTTCGAATCGACAAAAAACGGCCGCCGTCATCACTGACGGCGGCCGTTGTCGTTTACCGCCTTTTCCTGCCGATTAATCAGACCCTTCCCGCAAAGCCAGATCAGCGCTTGCAGGCATCCTCTTCTGCCTGCTTCGGTCAACGACCGCGCACCAGCCCTCACTGCGGAAGATTCCATGAGCCCCCTCCCCTCAACCCACGATCAAAATCTACAACTCGCGCCACTGCTCGGCAGTCTCGGCGAGTTGATCCGCCAGGCACGCCAGAAAGCCCTGCGGGCGGTGGATACGCTGCAAGTGCAAACCTGCTGGCATATCGGTAGGCATATTGTTGAATTCGAGCAGGAGGGCGCTGAGCGGGCCGCCTATGGCAAGCGATTGCTGCCAACACTGGCCAAGCTGCTAACTGAAGAGTTTGGAAAAGGCTTCGATGAGCGAAACCTGCGCCACATGCGAGACTTCTACCGAACATTCCCAATGTGGAACGCAGTGCGTACCGAATTGAGCTGGACCCACTACCGCACTCTGCTACGAGTTGAAAACAACAACGCCCGCCAGTGGTACATGGACGAAACCGCCACGCTTAACTGGTCAACACGTGCACTGGAACGACAAATCTCAACGCTCTACTACGAACGCCTGCTGACCAGTAAGGATCGACTTGCGGTCGAACAAGAAGCAGCCACCAACCTTCGGACGCTCAACAAAAGCCCACGAGAGTTCGTACGCGATCCTGTGGTGCTTGAGTTCCTTGGTCTGCCTAACGCCGGAACCCTTCTGGAAAACGACCTCGAACAAGCACTGATCAATCAACTGCAAGGATTCTTGCTGGAGCTTGGCAAAGGTTTCGCCTTCATCGCTCGGCAGCAACGCATCAGCACCGATAGCAAAGACTTTTACCTGGATCTGGTGTTCTACAACTACCTGCTCAAATGCTTCGTGATCTTCGACCTCAAACGCGGTGAGCTGAGCCATCAAGACATCGGCCAGATGGACATGTACGTGCGCATGTACGACGACCTCAAGCGCGGGCCGGACGACGGACCGACGGTGGGCATTATTCTTTGTGCGCAGAAAGATGAGTCGGTGGTGCGCTACTCAGTACTCCAAGGCAACGAACAGCTGTTCGCCAGTAAATACAAACTAGTGCTACCGAGCGAAGAAGAGCTTCGCGCCGAACTGGATCGCGAGCGGGCGGTACTGGAGGAGCGTCTGCTCAGTCAGAATCCGCAATAAAGGCATTGCCTGCGTACAGTCAGGTCATACCCGTCTTGGAAAATGACATCCCCTCAATCGCCAAAAGCAGGTGATGCCCCACGCAACGAATGCTGGCATCCTAGCGCCCATCCAGTCGCCCCACCGGCGATACGCCTTTTCAGGGCCCTACCGCACAGGGATGATCGCTTTCTATCCGGGACTACCCGATTCGCGTCTTCCTCTGCTGTTTGGCTCTGGCCGGTTCTTTACCGGCACATGCAAACATTGAGAGGAACACCTGTGAACCAGCAAAACCTGGCCGATTTCATCTGGAACGTAGCCGATGTACTACGCGGCGACTTCAAGCAATCAGAGTTCGGTCGCATCATTTTGCCGTTTACCGTGTTACGACGTTTGGAATGTGTGCTGGAGCCAACCCGCGACAAAGTACGCACTCAGTTCACCGCACTGAAAAACACCACCGTCGACCTGGACCTGATTCTGCCGGGCACTGCCGAAGCGACTTTTTACAACACCTCACAGTTCGCTCTGGCCAGCGTCGGCGCCACCAGCACCCGTGCCAACCTCGAAGACTACATCGCCAAGTTTTCAGCCAACGCTCATCAGGTGTTCCAGCACTTCAACTTTACCGATTGGCTGAGTCGACTGGAAAGCGCCAACCTGCTGTTTTTGGTCACCCAGAAATTCGCCAGCATCGACCTGCATCCCAACGTCATCAGCAACCATGAAATGGGTCTGGTGTTCGAACACCTGATCCGTAAGTTTGCCGAGTCCGCCAACGATACCGCCGGGGAGTTCTTCACCCCGCGAGATGTGGTGCGTCTGACCACCACACTGGTATTCGCCCCGGACCATCAAGCGCTGAATGGCAAAGGCGTTGTGCGTACCGTGTATGACTGTGCTGCGGGCACTGGCGGGTTCCTGTCTTCGGCTATCGAGCAGGTCGCGGAATGGAACCCGAAGGCGCGACTCGTTCCTTACGCGCAAGAGTTGAACCCCGAAACCTTTGCAATCTCCCTCGCCGACAAATTGATCCAAGGGTTCGAAACCAAAAACATCAAACTCGGCAACACCCTTTCCAACGACTTGCTGCCTCATGAGCAATTCGACTACTGCCTGGCCAACCCGCCATTTGGTGTGAAATGGGAGAAGGTGCAAAAGCAGGTGCAGGACGAACAGAAGCACTTGGGCTTCTCGGGCCGCTTCGGTGCCGGCCTGCCACGGGTCGGTGACGGTTCGCTGTTGTTCCTGATGCACTTGTTGTCCAAGCGTAAGCCTGTCGAGCTCGGCGGCAGCCGGATCGGTATCGTCCTGTCCGGCTCGCCACTGTTCAACGGTGGCGCAGGCTCCGGCGAATCGGAGATCCGCCGCTGGATTCTGGAAAACGATTGGCTGGAAGCGATCATCGCCCTGCCCAACGACCTGTTCTACAACACCGGCATCGGTACGTACATCTGGGTCCTGTCCAACCACAAGGACGCATTGCGCAAAGGCAAGGTGCAACTGATCGACGCCACCGCCATGCATGCGCCGATGCGTAAATCCCTGGGTAGCAAACGCAAGCTGCTTTCGGAAGGGCAAATCGCCGATATCGCCCGTCTACACGAAGCGGGGGAGGACGCCCCCAATAGCAAAATCTTCGCCACCACCGATTTTGGCTATCGCCGCATCACCGTCGAACGCCCACTGCGCCTACGCTTTAGCGTCACGCCAGAAAAAGTCGCCGCTTATGCAGAAAGCAAAGGCGCGGACTATGTGGATCAGTTTGCCTCAGTAAAAGACAGCTTCGATAACCTGCCTGCCTTCCTCAAGGCAGCCGGGGTGAAAAAACTCGGCAAGGCTGCGCTAAAAGCTCTGCTCGCCAGTTTTGGTGAACGCGACCCTGAAGCCCAACCGGTACTGGACGAGAAAGGCCAGATACAGGCCGACAGCGATCTCCGAGAAAACGAAAACGTCCCGCTCAACCAACGCATCGAAGACTACTTTGCTCGCGAAGTACTTCCCCATGTCCCGGATGCCTGGATCGACACCAGCAAGTGTGATGAGAAGGATGGTCTGGTGGGCATCGTTGGCTATGAGATCAACTTCAACCGTTATTTCTATCAGTACCAGCCGCCGCGTTCGCTGGCTGAGATCGATGCTGATCTGAAAACAGTGGAGGCTGAGATTGCTGCGCTGTTGAACGAGGTGACGGCATGAGTCATTACAAGCCTTATCCGGTTTATAAGGATTCGGGGGTTGATTGGTTGGGGCGGGTGCCGGAACATTGGAGGGTTAGCAGGCTACGACATAATATTTCTAGCCCTTTAGCTTATGGGGCAAATGAGTCCGGCGAGTCTGATAACCCAGAACACCCCCGATTCATTCGAATCACGGATCTCAACGGCGACGGCTCGCTGAAAGAGGATACGTTTAAGTCTCTATCCAGCGAGCTAGCAACACCTTACATGCTGCATGACGGCGACGTATTACTTGCACGAAGTGGTGCAACGGTTGGAAAAAGCTTCATCTACAAATCAAGTTTAGGACCAGCCTGCTATGCAGGCTATCTTATACGCGCACGATTAAACCCTAAAAAATGCAGCCCTCAGTATTTCAAATACTGCACAGAGTCAAATTACTACTGGGACTTCATTGGCGGAAGCAATATTCAATCCACTATTCAGAATGTTAGTGGCGAGAAATACATGAACTTGTGGCTAGCCACACCTTCACTCTTTGAACAGGACAAGGTCACGCGCCATCTCGATCGCGAAACCGCTCACATAGACGGATTGCTTGCAAAAAAAACCCGCTTTATCGAACTCCTACGTGAAAAACGCCAAGCACTGATCACCCATGCCGTCACCAAGGGACTCGCCCCAAAAGTGAAGATGAAAAACTCCAACGTAGAATGGTTGACCGAGGTGCCGCAGCACTGGAACGTTGTCCAACTACGTCATAAAGCAAAACTTGAATCCGGACACACGCCTAGCCGCTCCCACCCTGAGTACTGGGTAGACTGTGATACTCCTTGGTTCACCCTTGCTGATGTCTGGCAGGTGCGTAGCGGGGAGACGAAGTTTGTTTTTGAGACCTCCGAAAAGGTCAGCCAAGTTGGCCTGGCTAACTCTTCAGCGAGACTCCTCCCCGCAGGATCGGTATTTCTCTCTCGAACGGCATCCGTTGGCTTCTCGGGAATAATGGGTACGGACATGGCCACCTCCCAAGACTTCGCGGTCTGGACCTGTGACGACTCTTTGCATAACGAGTTTCTTTATTATGTTTTGCGGGGTATGCGAGGTGAGTTCGACCGTTTAATGATGGGTTCCACTCATAAAACTATTTACATGCCTGATATCGAGGCCATAAGAATTGCTCTGCCGCCGATAGAGGAACAAAAAGAAATCGTCGCGTTCCTGAGCACGCAGTTTCAAGAACTTTCCACGCTCATCGAGAAATCTGAACGCAGCCTCGCCCTCCTAAAAGAACGCCGCTCTGCTCTAATCACTGCCGCAGTCACCGGCCAAATTGACCTAAGGGAAGCCTCATGAGCCAAGGTCGCAGCATTCGCCTGTTCCTCGTCGACGGCACACCCAATGGCCTGCTGACCGCCGAGATCATGAACTGGACCGGTCATGTGCTCAGCAGTCCTGGCGCCGCCGCTGCTGTCGTACTGGGCCGCAATGCCAATGGCCGAACCGAGTGGACCTTGCGAGATAACGGCCAAACCTACGCCGCCTGGCAGGAGCAGCAAGTCGCCGCCCTCAAGCCCGCCCAACCCGTCCTGACACCCACGGAATAACCCGATGAACGAAGCCGCCCTCCAGCACTATCTCCGCGAGCAGTTCCCCAAAGAGAACGCCGCCTGCGAGTGGAAGGAGTTCAAGAACCTCACCCATGCTGTGTCCGGGCGTAAGGGCGAAGATATTGCCAGCTACCTGTCGGCGATCGCCAATATGGCCGGTGGGCATTTGGTGATTGGGGTGGAGGACGCTTCGTTACGCATCGTCGGCATCCAGCAGTTTCACGACTACACGCCGGAGAACATTCGTCAGCGCTTGCTGGGACGTTGCAGCAATCTGGACTCGGAAGGCTTTCGCGTCGAAAGCTTCACGACTAGCGATACCCATAAAACGGTGTGGCTCTTTCATATCCCATTGCATCGGCCGCGATTGCCGGTGTACGCCCACGACAAAGCCTGGCAGCGCCTGGATGACGCGCTGGTTGAAATGCGTCAGGAACGGCTGGAGGCGATTCTGAATGAGCCGGTCGATACCCGCGATTGGTCCGCCGAGACGGTAGAAGGCGCAACCCTCGCCGATCTGGATGAGCATGCCCTGAGCGTGGCGCGGGAGAAATTCGCGGAGAAGTACCGTAACGCATCATTTGCTGCGGATATTTCCACTTGGGACACCGCAACCTTTCTGGACAAGGCAAAGATCACTATTCAGGGGCACATCACTCACACCGCGTTGCTGTTACTGGGCAAGCGAGAGGCCAGTCATTTTCTCCCGACGCTGGCTCAGATCACCTGGAAGCTGGTGGGCGAAGAGCAGGCTTACGAACACTTCGCCCCGCCCTTCTTGCTCGCCACCACCCAAGTGCTGCACCGCATCCGCAATATCGGCTACAAGCTGTTCCCGCAAAACCAGCTACTGGCCACTGAGGTGAGCAAGTACGACACCCGAGTCATCCTCGAAGCCCTGCATAACTGCATTGCGCATCAGGATTATCAACTGCGCTCACGCATCATCGTCACCGAGCGCATCGACCGGCTGGTGTTCGAAAATGCCGGTGGTTTCTTTGAGGGGCAGCCTGAGGACTATTTCAGCGGCGAGCAGACCCCAAGCCGCTACCGCAATCCTTGGCTGACCCAGGCCATGGTCAGCCTGAATATGATCGACACCATGGGCTTCGGCATCCGCACCATGACCCTGTCACAGCGCAGCCGCTATTTCCCACTGCCGGACTACAGCAAGTCCGAGGCGAAGAAGGTGGTGCTGGAAATTTACGGGCATGTCATAGACGAAAACTACACCCGTTTGCTGCTGGAAAATCAGGATCTGCCCCTGAACACAGTGATGCTGCTGGACCGGGTTCAGAAAAAACAGCCGATCACTGACGATGCCGCCGCTTTGCTGCGCAGGGAAGGGTTGATCGAAGGACGAAAACCGAACTACTACACTGCCGCGCAGGTAGCGCAAAGCACCGGTAACAAAAGCGATTACATTCGCAACCGGGCTTTCAATGATGCGTATTACAAGGACCTGATTCTCGACTACCTAAGGCACTATGGATCGGCTTCACGCGCTGAACTGGTTACGCTAATCCTAGACAAACTTTCAGATGCTTTAGACGAAAAACAGAAGCAGAACAAATTTCGAAATCTGTTGAATGCCATGTCGACACGCGACCAAACCATTGAAAAGTCGGGTGGTTTACACAAAGGTCGGTGGGTTCTGAAGCCTTCACCAAGCATCTTTATCTAGACAAACTCTAGACAAACTCTAGACAAACTTTCCCCGCTCATACCGGGACCTGATTAGCTGTGAAGGATCGCACATGTCCCACATCCACCACGAATGCGAGCTGGAACGTCATATCGTCGAGCAATTGAATGCGAGCGGTTGGCGGGTCGGAAAATCCGCCGGTTATGACGCCGCCAAGGCACTTTTTACCGAAGACGTATTCGGCTGGCTGAACGACACCCAGCAACCCGCCATGGGAAAGCTGCGGGCCATCAATGGTGAGAACACCCGAAACGTCTTGCTCGAGCGGCTGGTGAAACAGCTAGAAAACAAAGATGGCGGCACCATCAATGTGCTGCGCTATGGCTTTCAGATCGCTGGAGCGGGCACGCTCGCGATGAGCCAGGCGCGCCCGGAAGATGCTCGCAATGACACGGCCATCGAGCGCTACGCCGCCAATCGCTTGCGCGTGGTGCCACAGTTGCGCTACTCCCAGGACAAGACTGATGAAATCGACTTAGCGTTTTTCATCAACGGCATTCCGGTTGCGACGGTTGAACTGAAGACCGATTTCACTCAGTCCGTCGAAGCCGCCATGCAGCAATACTGCGATGACCGGCCGCCCAAGAGCGGAAAAACCGGCCTTGCGGAACCGCTGCTGGCTTTCCGCCGAGGCGCCGTGGTGCATTTCGCGATGAGTGACAGCGATATCCGCATGACCACCAAACTGGCGGGTGTGTCGACGTTCTTCCTGCCATTCAACCGAGGCAACAAGGGTGCTGCTGGCAACGAGCCGGGGAAGAATGGCGGCTACCCGGTGAGCTACTTCTGGCAAGAGGTCCTGCAAAAAGACAACTGGCTGCGGATCTTCCATCGGTTCGTGCTACTGGAGCGCAAGGATGCCCAAGATGCGACCGGCAAAGCATTTTTCAAAGAAATGCTGATCTTTCCACGCTTCCATCAATGGAAATGCGTGACAAAAATAATCGACTTCGTGCATCGGGAAGGTGCCGGGCAACCGTACCTGATCCAGCACAGCGCGGGCTCAGGCAAGACCAACACCATCGCCTGGACCGCCCACTCGTTGATTCGTGTGCGTCGCCCCGATGGAGAGCCTTATTTTCATAGCATCATCGTGGTCACCGATCGGCAGGTGCTGGATAAACAGCTGGCGGACGCCATCCAGCAGATCGAACACCAAGCGGGCCTCGTGCATGCTATCGACCGTGAGTCCTCCAGCCTGCCCAAGAGCCAGCAACTGGCCAAAGCAATGCTGGACGGTACGCCGATCATCGTTTGTACCCTGCAGACTTTTCCTCACGCTCAGAAAGCCATTCTCAGCGAGCAGAGTCTGCGCGGCCGACGTTTCGCGATCATTATTGACGAGGCCCATAGTTCGACTGGCGGCACTACTGCAGACGACTTGCGCTACGTGTTGACCGGACAAAGCGAAGAAGAGTGGGAGCAACTGAGCAAGGAAGAGCGTCTTTCCGTGTGGCAGTCCTCACGTCAGCGACCCGGCAATGCCAGTTACTTCGCGTTCACCGCCACACCAAAACATTCAACCTTGAGTCTGTTTGGCCGGCCACGTAAGTCAGAACAGCCTGTCAGCACCGAGAATCCCCCGGCGCCGTTCCACCTTTACACCATGCAACAGGCCATCGAAGAAGGCTTCATTCTCGATGTGCTGAAGAACTACAGCAGTTATAAAGTGGCATTCAAAATCGGCTCGGCATTCATGGAGAGTCAGGACGAGCGAGTTGATGAGAAGAGTGCCAACCGAGCGCTGGCCAAATGGCTTTCACTGAACCCGGTTAACGTTGGCCAAAAAGTCGAACTGATCGTCGAGCACTTCAAGAAGAACGTCAGCCACCTTTTGGGCGGTCAGGCCAAAGCCATGATCGTGACCTCATCTCGCGCCGCAGCCGTGAAATATCACTTGGCCCTGGAAGACTATTGCCAGCGAAATGGCTACACCAGCATCAAAGCAATGGTGGCGTTCTCCGGCGATGTACCAAACCAGGAAGTGAAAGCTCAAGGCTTCAAGGGCGATCATCCGTTCAGCGAAACCAACCTCAATCCAGGTCTCCATGGCCGGGATATGCGCAAGGTCTTCGACACTCTGGAATACCGGGTGATGATCGTCGCCAACAAATATCAGACCGGTTTTGACCAGCCAAAACTGGTTGCCATGTACCTGGACAAGAAAATCTCCGGCGTTGAAGCCGTGCAAACCCTGTCCCGCCTCAACCGGACCTATCCCGGTAAAGACAAGACATTTGTCATCGACTTCGCCAACGAGTCAGAAGAAATCCTGAAGGCGTTCAAAACGTTCTACCGCGACGCACAAGTGACCGATATTCAAGACCCGAATATCGTTTACGACATCAAGCAACGTCTTGATGGAATGTTCATTTACGAGACCGCTGAAGTCGACGCGTTCGGCGATGCCATCGTCGACCGCAAGGTCACCCACCAGAAACTCTACTTCCTCACTCAGCCCGCGACCGACCGCTTCAATGGCAAGCTCAAGCTGCTTAATGACGGCATCGATCAGTGGGAGAAAGCCTGGGAAATCGCCAGCGACGAAGGCGACGAGCAAGACATGCAGCACGCCGATGTACAGCGAGCTGAGTTCGCCAAGAAACGCGATGAGTTGATGATTTTCAGCGAGAGCCTCACCAAATTCGTACGCACTTACGAGTACGTCGCTCAATTGGTTGAGTTTGCTGACCCTACGCTGGAGGCCTTCGCCAGTTATGCGCGACTTCTACGCAAACGCCTGAAAGGAATCAGTTCCGATCAAGTTGATCTGGCCGACCTCACTCTCAGCCACTTCAAGATCAACAAAGGCACGACGTTGGGAGGCGTTGTAGCGACCGGTGAAACGCCAGGCCTCTACGGCATAACCGATAACGGTTTGCGCGACGCTCGTGACCGTGAAAAAAGATACTTGTCTGAGCTGATCGATAAGCTCAATGAAGCCTTTGGTAAAAACATCACCGACACGGACAAAGTCGCCTTTGCCGTACATGTTTCCGAAAAACTACGGACCGACAGCGTGGTGATGGATCAAGTACAGAACAATACGCGCGAACAGGCCATGAAAGCCGACCTACCGATGAAAGCCATTCAGGCTATCGCTGGAGCAATGAGTAGCCATCAGACAATGGCGACACAACTGCTAAGTGACGAATCCACGCGCGATCTGTTTTTGACTGTGGTGTATGAATTATTGAAAAAAGATGCCGGCTCTGGTTTGCTTGAACAAGCCCGCTAGCGCTCTCCCTTAACTCCTGAAAAACGACCGAAACCCATGGCATCACTGAATAAACAACAGAAACGCGCCAAACGCGCAAAGGTTAAAGCCAAGCAACTGCGCATGGGGATCAGAAGACCCACGGCAATGCACGACGATCCGACCGACATCGGCGATGAGCAAATTCCGAAAGACATCTTGACGATGTTCGGTCTTATGCAGGAAACGGAAAAGACCGGTCGCGTAGAGATGCTGGTGAACATGCTCCACTCGCTCAGCAAAATCATCGAGGACCAGCCGGAACTGCTGGACATGGAAAATGCCGAGAACGAGGCAATGGCCGCCACTCACCTGGCCGCGGACATGCTGATTGATTACCGCATGTGGGCCGACGGTGTTGATCGCGAGCAAGCCCAGCGCTGGCTTGAAGATCCTGAAGTCATAAGCGATTTCGGGACTGCGCTGGACAGCTACAAAAAAGCACTCGATGTGCTTATGGGAACGAACGAGTAAACCCATTCGTTAAAGCACCCAGTAACAAAAACGGCCGCTGTCAGGAATGACAGCGGCCGTTTTCATTAAGCGATGAATCAAACCATCAATTCAACACCACCGCCCCACGCTTCTCGATCTTGCGACGACGTGCCACCAACAGGCCCGCAGCCACCACCAGAAGACTCAGCAGACCGGTAGCGAGGATCTCTACGCGATGCTCTTCCTGGAACAGCATGATGGTCAGCACACCGACGATGAACACAATCACCGCGTAGGTCAGCCCTGGGAACAGCCACATCTTGAAGGCGATCTTCTCACCCGCGGCCATGCGCTTCTGGCGCATGCGCAGTTGGGATACCGCGATTACCAGGTACACCAACAAAGCGATGGCGCCGGAGCTGGCGAGCAGGAATTCGAATACCGCAGCCGGGGCCACGTAGTTGGCGAATACCGCAAGGAACGCCGCCGCGGTGGACAGAATCACTGCCCAGTACGGTGTGCCGCTGTTGTTGGTGATTTTGGCGACTGCCGGTGCATCGCCGCGCTTGCCCAGGGAGAAGAGCATGCGCGAGGCGGTGTACAGCGCCGAGTTCAGGCAGCTGGTTACAGCGACCAATACCACCAGATCAACGATCAGTTTGGCGTTAGGAATACCCATGCGGTCGAGCACGGTCTGGTAGGAACCGACTTGCGCCAGGCCTGCGTCATTCCATGGCACCAGCGCTACAACGATGAAGATCGACACCAGGTAGAACAAGCCAATCCGCCAGATCACCGAGTTGGTGGCCTTGGAGATTTGCTGACCAGGGTTCTTCGATTCGGCAGCGGCGATGGTGACGATTTCGGTGCCCATGAACGAGAACATCGTGGTCAGAATTGCGGCCAGAACCGCGCCCATGCCGTTGGGCAGGAAGCCTTGGGTATCGAACAGGTGCGAGACGCCGCTGACCTGGCTGCCTGGCAGCAGGCCGAAGATCGCCAGTACGCCGAGAATGATAAATCCAATGATCGCTATGACCTTGACCAGCGCAAACCAGAATTCGAACTCGCCGTAATTCTTCACGCTGCACAAGTTGGTCGCCGTCAGCAGCAGAGTAATGACCAGCGTGAAAGCCCAGATCGCCATGCCGGGAAACCAGGCGTGCAGAATGGTCGCGGCAGCGTTGGCTTCCAGCGGGATCACCAACACCCAGAACCACCAGTACAGCCAGCCGATGGTGAAACCGGCCCAGTGACCGATCGCCCGATCGGCATATGTAGAGAATGAACCGGTATCCGGCGAAGCAATGGCCATTTCGGCCAGCATGCGCATTACCAACACCACCAGAGTACCGGCGGCGGCATAGGCCAACAGCACAGCGGGACCGGCAGCGGCGATGGCGTGTCCGGAGCCTACAAACAGGCCGGCGCCGATGACTCCGGCGATCGACAGCATGGTCACATGTCGCGGTTTGAGGCCCTGGTCGAGGCCATTAGAGCTTTGGGTATTGCTCATTGAAACTACCTTTGCGATGAAGAGCGATTCAGTCCACTCCGTCTGCAGACTTTCTCGTAAAAAGAATCCAACGGAGCGTTCCTTATTTTTTACGCAAGATTTGCGCCAAAATGTAACAGAACCCCTGACTACGGGGTCTCCAGGACGAACGGTCGGTTATCGCAAGCCATTGAGTTTAATGGCTATTCGCCACAGCGTTACCCAGCACCCCACTTCAAGAACGAAAGGCCGCACCAGAAACACACTTCAAATGCAGGTCATGCACAATTAAGGGGCAGATGTGGGACCGTTTGGCTGCTTAGCGCTTCCAACACCCGGCCAAAGCTGGCACCATCGCGCCCTTTTTTACGCGACACCCGCCGGGGTAAAGGTTCAAACGAGTGTTCGGTTGTTGATGGCGCGACAGACTGCTGCGCCAATGCGACAACCTGCCACATGCCACCCGTTTACCCCCTGTAGTGCTGTTGGCTGTCATTCAAACGCCATGCTAGCTTGGCCGCCTCGCCAGGAAGGCCGCCAACATCAGGAGCACAATAGAACACTATGAGGACCGCACATGGCTGAGGCCACGCCCGCGCTTGAAATCCGCAACTTGCATAAACGCTACGGCACGCTTGAGGTACTCAAAGGTATCTCGCTGACCGCACGCGACGGCGACGTGATCTCGATCCTGGGTTCCTCCGGTTCCGGCAAGTCCACTTTCCTTCGTTGCATCAACCTGCTGGAAAACCCGCATCAGGGCCAGATTCTGGTGGCTGGCGAAGAGCTCAAACTCAAAGCCGCGAAAAACGGTGAGCTGGTCGCTGCCGATGGCAGGCAGATCAACCGCATGCGCAGCGAAATCGGTTTTGTGTTTCAAAACTTTAACCTCTGGCCGCACATGAGCGTGCTCGACAACATCATCGAAGCACCGCGCCGCGTACTCGGGCAGAGCAAGGCCGAAGCCACCGAAGTCGCTGAAGCCTTGCTGGCCAAGGTCGGCATCGCTGACAAACGCCACGCCTACCCCGCGCAACTCTCCGGTGGGCAGCAGCAACGCGCGGCCATCGCCCGCACCCTGGCGATGCAACCCAAAGTCATTCTGTTCGATGAGCCGACCTCGGCCCTTGACCCGGAAATGGTTCAGGAAGTACTTAATGTGATCCGCGCGCTGGCCGAAGAAGGCCGCACGATGCTACTGGTCACCCATGAAATGGGCTTCGCCCGTCAGGTTTCCAGTGAAGTCGTGTTCCTTCATCAGGGTCTGATCGAAGAGCAGGGGTCGCCGCAGCAGGTGTTCGAAAACCCGCTTTCGGCGCGCTGTAAACAATTCATGTCCAGCAACCGCTAACGGAGCAATACCCATGCAGAGCTATAAAAAATTCCTCTTGGCCGCTGCCGTTACCCTGGCGTTCAGCGCCACCGCTGCTGCCGAAACCCTGAAGATGGGCATCGAAGCGGCCTACCCGCCGTTCAACAATAAAGATGCCAGCGGCCAGGTCGTCGGTTTCGACGTCGAGATCGGCAACGCCCTGTGCGCCAAGATGAAAGCCGAGTGCTCCATCGTCACCTCCGACTGGGACGGCATCATCCCGGCCTTGAACGCGAAGAAGTTCGACTTCCTGATCTCCTCGATGTCGATCACTGAGGAACGCAAGCAAGCCGTCGACTTCAGCGATCCGTACTACTCGAACAAACTGCAGTTCATCGCGGCTAAAAAAGACGCCGACTTCAAGACCGACAAAGACTCTCTGAAAGGCAAAGTCATCGGTGCCCAACGCGCGACTCTGGCCGGTACCTGGCTGGAAGACCACCTGGGTGACGCGGTCGAGATCAAACTCTACGACACCCAGGAAAACGCCTACCTGGACCTGACTTCCGGCCGCGTCGACGCGATCCTGGCGGACAAGTACGTCAACTATGAGTGGCTCAAAAGCGATGCCGGCAAAGCCTACGAGTTCAAGGGCAACCCGGTGGAAGAAAGCGACAAGATCGGTATCGCTGTACGCAAAGGCGACCCGATTCGCGAAAAGCTGAACGCTGCACTGAAAGAAATCGTGGCTGACGGCACCTACAAGAAAATCAACGACAAGTACTTCCCGTTCAGCATCTATTGATACTGACTTGCCTGGCCGGCGACGCAGCCTGACGCTCGCGTCGCCGGTCCTTAGCAAAGCCTGCTGCGATTTAAAAAAAGAATTCCATGAATATCGATCTCTACGGATTCGGCCCGGCGCTCGCCGCTGGCGCGTTGATGACCGTCAAACTGGCTCTCTCGGCATTGTGCCTGGGGCTGGTTCTCGGTCTGCTCGGCGCCTTGGCCAAGACTTCCCCGTACAAGCCGCTGCAATGGCTTGGCGGTACTTACTCGACGCTGGTTCGCGGTATCCCGGAACTGCTTTGGGTGCTGCTGATTTACTTCGGCACAGTCAACCTGATGCGTGCGCTGGGCGAGTTTTTCGGTAATCCCGATCTGGAACTCAATGCCTTCGCTGCGGGCGTAATCGCCCTTGGCTTGTGCTTTGGCGCCTACGCCACGGAAGTCTTTCGCGGCGCGATCCTGGCGATCCCCAAAGGCCATCGTGAAGCAGGCGTGGCCCTCGGCCTGTCGAAGTTTCGGATTTTCACCCGGCTGATCATGCCGCAAATGTGGCGCATTGCCCTGCCAGGGCTGGGCAACCTGTTCATGATCCTGATGAAAGACACCGCCCTGGTGTCGGTGATCGGCCTGGAAGAAATCATGCGTCACGCGCAAATCGCGGTGAACTTCTCCAAACAGGCGTTCACCTTCTATATGTTCGCTGCCTTCATGTACCTGGGCCTGACGATTCTTGCCATGACCGGCATGCACTTTCTGGAAAAACGCGCCGCTCGCGGCTTCGCGAGGAGCACGCAATGAACTGGGAAGTGATCATCAAATGGCTGCCGAGACTGGCGCAGGGCGCAACCCTGACCCTGGAACTGGTCGCCATCGCCGTCATCCTCGGCTTGTTGCTGGCCATTCCGCTGGGCATCGCCCGTTCGTCGCGGCACGTGTACGTACGCGCCCTGCCTTACGCCTATATCTTCTTCTTCCGTGGCACGCCGCTGCTGGTGCAGCTGTTCCTGGTCTACTACGGCCTGGCGCAGTTCGACGCTGTGCGTGAGAGCGCTATGTGGCCTTATCTGCGTGATCCGTTCTGGTGCGCCACCGCCACCATGACCTTGCACACTGCCGCCTACATCGCCGAGATCCTGCGTGGCGCGATCCAGGCCATTCCACCCGGCGAGATCGAAGCGGCGCGTGCCCTCGGCATGTCACGGCCCAAGGCGCTGTTCTACATCATCTTGCCGCGTGCAGCGCGGATCGGTTTGCCGGCCTACAGCAACGAAGTCATCCTGATGCTCAAGGCCAGCGCCCTGGCCAGTACCGTTACCTTGCTCGAACTGACCGGCATGGCCCGGACCATCATTGCGCGGACTTACCTGCCAGTGGAGATCTTCTTCGCTGCGGGCATGTTCTACCTGCTGATGGCCTACGTGCTGGTGCGCGGCTTCAAGCTGCTGGAGCGCTGGTTGCGCGTCGATGCCTGTCAGGGACGCTGATCTACCGCCGGTGTTGAAGGGCGAGCCACTGCTCGCCCGTTTCAAGGCACTGGATGCGTTTTTGATCGAGCATCAAGCGTTGTGGCGACCGCGTCCTTTCACCCATCAGCAACTGCCGTGGGAAGCACAGCATCCCGAGCTGGCCAACTGGCTACGGCAACGCTCGCTGGACGACGCTGAAGCCAGCCACAACCATCCGCAACACCTTGACGCCCCTGCGCCGTTTGCGGGTCTGGCGGCCACGTCCGCCACCCTCAGCGCTGTTGGCGAACTACCCAGGCATCCGCTCGATCCTGCCACTCGACGCTTGAACGTCGATGTACCCGGGCGCAAATGGCAGCAGATCGAGGCCTTCGCCGGTTGCCTGCAATTTGCCGAAGAACCCAAACACTGGCTCGACTGGTGTTCAGGCAAAGGCCATTTGGGACGCCGCCTGCTTCACGCCGAACAACAGCTGACCTGCCTGGAATACGACCCGGCGCTGGTCGATGCTGGTGAGCAGCTCAGCCAGCGTCATCAGCTCCCCGTTACCCATGTCCAACAAGACGTCCTTGCACCGGACGCTGCGGCTCGCCTGACCACCGAACACACTCCGGTCGCCCTGCACGCCTGCGGCGATCTGCATGTGCGCTTGATGCAACTGGCCAGCGCGTCGGGCTGCAAGCAACTGGCCATCGCGCCTTGCTGCTACAACCGCATCCAGAGCAGCGAGTACCAGGCACTTTCCGTCGTGGCCAAAGCATCTGACCTACAGCTATCGCTCGACGATCTGGCTCTCCCTCTCAGCGAAACCGTCACCGCTGGCGCTCGCGTCCGACGCCAACGTGATACGTCGATGGCCCGACGGCTGGCCTTCGATCTGCTGCAACGGCAACTGCGCGGTTGCGACGAGTACCTGCCGACCCCTTCACTGCCCAGCGCCTGGCTGGACAAGCCGTTCGCCGACTACTGCCGCGACCTCGCCGCACTCAAGGACTTATCCACAGACGAGCAGGATTGGTCGGCACTGGAAGCTGCTGGCTGGCAACGCCTGGCGCAGGTGCGCAATCTGGAGTTGGTACGCGGCCTGTTTCGTCGACCGCTGGAACTTTGGCTGGTGCTTGATCGCGCACTGTTTCTGGAAGAGCAAGGCTACCGCGTACACCTCGGATTGTTCTGCGAAACCCCACTGACACCACGCAACCTGATGCTACTCGCCGAACGCCCGTAATCCTGGATCCATTAGTCGTCTCGCCTGTGGATAACTCTGTTGATGAATTTTTTGCGAAGCCGCTAAAAGCAAAGCCTCAGACCAAAAAACTCTATTGGTCATTTTTTGTTCACAAAATAAACGACCGAAAAAACAGCCAGTTGCGCATTAATGAGAACTGCTCCACAAAATGGTGCTTTCTCCACACTTGCGACCAGCCAGTTGTGCATAAGCACTGAAGCCAAAGGACATAAACGCGTTTGAAAAGCTGAGCTATTGTCTTCAAACGCCAGAATAGTCTGGCGCAAGGACAGCAAGGAGCTGGAACACCATGAGCACAGTGAACAGTGCGCAAGAAGCTGTAGATGCCGTTGCCGATCAGGCCATTCTCGCCGCGCTTCAACAGACCTTCGCCGTCGGCGGCGCCATCATCAATAACGCCACCGGCGAAGTCATCGTCGCGATGCACAACAACGTACTGATGCCCTTCCTGGGCAATACCACCACCTATTTCCTGCCCCACGACCCGACCGCCCACGGCGAGCGACAGCTGGTCGACTGGTATTACGAGAACGTAGCGGCGCTGAACCTTCCTACGCCCAACCAACTGACCGTCGTGACCACCCTGGACCCTTGCGCCATGTGCGCAGGCTCCCTGCTCACCGCCGGCTTCAACGTCGCCGTCAGCGCGATCGATACCTATGCCGGGATCAACTACAACAGTGAATTCAACTTCCCGTCCCTGCCGCCACAGATTCGTCAGCAGGCGCAAAACACCTGGGCGTATTACGCCATCGCCGCCCCGGTCAGCCGGCCATATCAAGGCTCGATGAGGCCGGTGTTCGGCGGCCAGGGAATCAACTCATCGGCCTACTACCTCACCGCCTCGATCTTCGACGCCAGTGTCAATACGGTGCGCGAAGCGAGCAATAACAGTGGCGTGGAACCTTCGCAGCTGAAAAACCCTGCAACGCTCCCGGCCAACAGCCCGGTGCGCAAGGCGTTGTCCAAGCTGAGCCCGTATGCCTTGACGGTTTGTTCGGCCAACCCGCGAGACCCGGGTGCGGAACTGGCACTGCCACTGTTGCAGACTGCGCAGAAAGCCAACGTCTTCAACTCCGTGGCCTTGCTCGATCCCTTCGGCAACCTGCTGGTGTGTCTGGGCGGAGTGGAGAATGAATCGCCGATCAAAACCGCCTTCATGGAAACCACACGCGGCTATGCCGTCATGCGCTGGACCTTGATGAATGACCCGGACCCACAGGTTCGCGCACAAGCCGAGCAATACCTCACGCACCCAAAGTACGGCACCTTCGTGTTCCTCTACGCCCCCGACCCGACTACCCCCCAAGCCGTGATGACCTTCGGCGCTTACGGCTCAACCATGGAAGGCCCCGTTCCCCAGAGCTACCCGTCGAACCTGCAATACGTACTGCTACCGGGTAACACCACGCCTCAGGCGCTGTCGACACTGGCGCAGAACCTGCCACCGTTCTATACCCAAAGCGTTCAAGTGGCTCCGGCTCAAGTCCTCAGCCAAGACCTGATCAATGCGGTCAAGAACGGCGTGTAGCACGTTCACGTAGCCGAAAAGGACAGGCCCGTTGAGTGATCAACGGGCCTGCAAGGCAGGCACTGAAACGGTCGGCGTGCGGTCTGGACGACTTCCAGTTCTGCTACGGCCATAAATTTAGCCGTCCCCTATCCGACGTCGAAAAAGACCTGATCGCCGCGTAGCAACGAGCCGATAAGGCCGAGGCAGAACTGCGTGCCATGAGGAACAGCCGATCGTGGCGGGCCATTCAAAAACTCAAGAATGTGCTGATTCGAAGCCGAGCTTGAGCCTCGCGTAAAAATAGTCTGTTTTCAGGGGTTTACAGAACCAAACCAATCGCTATAATCATCGCCCAACACGCCGGTATAGCTCAGTTGGTAGAGCAACTGACTTGTAATCAGTAGGTCCCGAGTTCGACTCTTGGTGCCGGCACCATACAAGGTTCCAGAGAAGGCTTTCAAAATCTCTGGAACCCCCGAAAAACCCGCCTTCTGGCGGGTTTTTTCGTTTTAGCGTTCCATCGGTTTCCGTCAGAAACTGGTGGATTCCAACCGTTTTAGGGGTAGTGTTAGGGGTAAGGTAATTCGATAAAGGGGGAGTACCCTTATGTCGCGCACCACTGCTCCACTCTCCGATTCGGCTTGCCGCTCAGCCAAGCCCACCGACCGCGCCTACAAGCTTTTCGACGGCGACGGCCTCTACCTTCTAGTCCAACCCAATGGCCGTAAAGGCTGGCGTCTCAGGTATGTAAAACCTGATGGACGCGAAGGACTAACCTCGTTCGGCAGCTACCCCGTGGTCGGACTCGCCGATGCGCGCAACAAGCGCCTAGAGGTCAAACGGATGCTGGCAAAAGGCATCGACCCCATAGAGACCAAACACCAAGCCAAGACGCAGGCCGCAATAAAAGGCCGAACCTTTGAAAGCGCCGCACTGGACTGGCACAAAGCGATGTCTGCCAAATGGGCACCGGGCCATGCCAAGACGGTTCTGAGCCGCCTCAAAACCCATGTCTTCCCGCTGATCGGTGCTCGCTCCATTGTCGATCTGGACACCCATGACCTGATGCAACCTCTGGAAGCGATCCAGAAACGCGGCACGATTGACGTCGCTTTAAGGGTACAAAACTACCTGCAAAGCATCATGCGCGAAGCGAAACGTGCTCGACAGATCGCGGCAAACCCTGCCTCCGACCTTGAAGGCTTGATCAAAGCTCCGAGGGTGATTCACCGCCCTGCTTTACCCTTATCGCGTCTGCCTGAATTGCAGGAGCTTATCGACACCTACAGAGGCCGCGCACTTACCCGGCTGACGGTCATGCTCTCGCTGCATGTGTTCGTCCGCTCCAGCGAACTGCGCTTCGCCCGCTGGAGCGAGTTCGACCTCAAGCGCGGCACCTGGGAGATACCGGACACTCGACCCGCGTTGGACGGAGTACCCTTTTCAACAAGGGGTACGAAGATGGCCGGGGACATCCACCTTGTACCCTTATCGCCGCAAGCCGTGGTCCTGCTTGAACAGATCCACGCCCTCACCGGCAAATTCGACCTGGTGTTTGCAGGCGATGCCAAGCCCTGGAAACCCATGTCTGAAAACACGGTAAACAGCGCACTTCGAAAGATGGGCTTCGACACCAAAACCGAAATCTGCGGCCATGGCTTTCGCTCAATGGCCTGTAGTGCGCTGATTGAATCAGGACTGTGGTCCGAGACCGCGATTGAAAGGCAGATGAGCCACAAAGAGCGGAACAACGTCCGCGCCGCTTACATCCACAAAGCAGAGTTCATCGAGGAGCGCAGGCTGATCATGAACTGGTGGAGCCGGTACCTGGAGGCCAACCGGCAGGAGCATGTCACTCCACACGAATTAGCGAACCAGACCGGAGCGAACGTCACTCGCCTAAAAGCAAAACGTGGCGCAACTGAGTAAGCGCTCGGTCTTCATATCTCAGTGATCCGCTTGTCCACGCAGGTCCATCCAAACAGGGCTGCAAAGCCGCCCTGTTTGGATGGACCTCACTTAAAAAATCTAAAGCCCACCCAAGGGTCTGTGGAAAACCACTGATTTCCACAGGTGGATAATTTAACCCACAGCTTCAGACGCGCCGGCATCAAGGGGGTTACACATTGTTCCCAACTCTAGGCGAAAACGAACAATCACTTACGCTGAAGGCACTAGGAACCACAAACCGAAAAGCCCAAATTGTGGACTGAAACAGTCGAACCGCAACAACCCGGTTGAAAGAGGTGTTTGCGTTGCGGCCCATAGACGCTCCTGTAAAGCTGATGGCAAAATTGTGGCACACTGCGTTGAGAGGGTGAACCTCGCCCATGGCAAGCAGCAATCTCGACCAAAATGCACATTTTGGTGGGCATCCATCGAAGAAAGGACTGGCAAGGCCCAGACCTTTAATGGAAAGCCGTCAAAGGAGCAGTAAACTTCAATCGTCAGCGAAGTTGAGAAGGAGTTCAATGAAAATCCGCGCAACGAGTCTAGCTGGCCCTCTCAACGCCAATCCCCATTGCTGTTGCCTTCGATTAGAGCTGAAAAATCGCGTAGCCTCCAAAAAACTCATTAGGCTTAACCTATACAACCTATACACACATGTCCGCTCTCTGGTTAATACCTGGGTCAAGCGTAAAGCCGTTATACCTATAAATATTTATCACAAAACCGTCCAAATCTTTAAGTGGCCACCTCTACAAAATCTAAAGATGCTTACAGTTGTAAGCTCCAACCAAAGCCGATATCAAAATAAAACAAATTCCAAAAAAAATAGTGATTCATATCTGGGAACGTTGAAATGAGCGGCTTTATTGAAAATCTCTCGCCAAAGGAATGGGAAAGTTTTTGCGAAGTAATGCTTAGACAGCATTTCGGTGCAAAAAATTTCTACACTGTCCCCGATCAAGATGGCGGAGATTTAGGCTTAGAGTTTTACACGATTGACGGGACAATATTTCAGTGCTACTACCCAGACAGCGGCATTGAAATGGGAATATATAAAAAAAGAATACAAAAGAAAATAAACGACGATCTTAAAAAACTCAAAGAAAACGAAAAAGAAATACTAAAACTAATTGACGACATCAAAATAAATCAATGGGTACTACTAACCCCTGAATTCAAGTCTAAAGACTTAATTTCATACTGTAACAAAAAGAAAAAAGAAGTAATACTTGAAGATATTTCCTATATAGAAAACTCCACATTCAAAGTAAAAATAGAGACAGCAGAGAGCTATCCCGATGGTAAGCTTTATGCTCAAGGCGTTTACAATGCAGCAATCAACATTCCATTATTAACTGTTGATGAAAGCTTACGAAATACCTGGATATCAAGTAATGCGCAGTTCTCTTCAAATATCGCAAGAAAATCCACCAAATTAATGGGTGAACGGAGTGAAGATTTCCAAAACATTATCGTTTCAAAATATATTCAGATTGATAAATTTCTTGAACAGCTTCGTGATGATCACCCAAACCTTCATGCGACAATCGAAGATAGTGCAAGAGCGCAGTTAGAAAGCATAAAAGAGAATTCCATATTCCTATCGAAGTTAGATTCTGACTTTGTAAAAAGTATTGTTGAAAACAACAAAGAAGCCTTTTCAAAGCACTCGAAATTCATGTCCGACACTAACGTTCAATCATTAACCTTTGGCTATCTTTCCAAATGGATTGCAGAGTGCTACATGGACTTTAAATAAGGCGGCCGCGACAACTGAGTGCAACACCTCACCCTCCGGTAAGGTGCCGCCATGTCCTATACAGAACTCAGCGTCGAAGAACGCGCCACGATCCAGGTCGGGCAATATCAAGATCTTAGTCAGCGC
>NZ_JBVASJ010000054.1:0-27939 GCF_057813935.1 Pseudomonas sp. F220 | reverse complement strand
CAGTTCGGCAAATTCTTCGGGGCTAAGCGTAATGTCCAGAGCGCTCACCAGGAACTCTCCAAGGTAGGAATGGCACCTGAAGTGTAGTGCAAGCATGGAGAAATTTATTTCGCAAACAGCACACTAGCGGTGAGCTACTTGCATTCGACGAAGAACAACTGATCGAGTATCTGCAATTTGAAACTGCTGGGTTTCCAATCGCCTACGTTTACAACACCGTAGATACCTTGGCCTACTACCGAAAACCACAGCCGACTGACTTCCCTACGCTTACGCTTGGGTCGGTAAACCGCTCCGTGCCGTCTTTGCTTCCTGATAGGTATCCGGCCTATCCAAAGCATACGACACTTTTGGATTGGTTGGAGAGCATCCCAACTGGTGGCGATCAAACCACACGGTTCGCGCGCATTTTCGCTGCGATTCGTGCCGAGGCAATTCTGAGCAATGGATTGATGATGCTGATTTACGGCACCAAGGGAGTGAAAGTTTTCGATGAGCCGGATCCCAGAAAGCTTAAGTCACTGATCCATTCCCTAGGGCGAGGCATTGCTGGGAAGTTCTTGAACCCTGGCCAACAAAGGCGGATTGAGTATTTTCTTCAAGAGGAAGCGCTAGCCTTCAGCAGTTGGTTTCGACCTGTCGATCCTAATGCTCAACAGACGGGCCCGATGCTACCCGGCTCTGCTGATCCGATCACTCCTAATGAAGACCCAGATCCCGATGACGATGATCGACCCAAATCTCGGAGCGCCTATCCCAAGTTCTAAAGTGAAGTCTGAATCGCCGCTGGTTTCGTAGACGGTTCGAACGGCTGCAATGGGTCAACGGCGGACGCTTACATCTGGCCCCCATACCCGAGCTGTTGTCCACGCATCCAAAGCCGCTCGTGTAAGAACGCTGGCAGCCGGAAACTCGGTCATTGAGTCCCGCTGATCACTTAACCCTCGGACGCTCAAACAGTGATTGTAAGCGTCCCTCCACGGACCTCTGTGCAAGCCGGGGTAAAAATTACGGTCCGATCGAAATTCGACCTAGCCCGCCTGTTGTCTGCTCGAATTCGCTGACCATTCGCGAGCGGCGATCAAGATGCTGCTCGATTCGCGCGCGAGACCAGCTTACAGATCACTCACTCGAACCCATCAATTTAGTTTCGGCGTCCAGGATCATCTTTCTGATCAGCTTCACATCCATCCCAACGTTCCCATAGGTAAAGCTCGACTCGACGATCTTCTTCTTGGACTTTCTCAGGTCAGGATGGAGATGGTCTGGACCGTAGGGCACCTTATGATGGTTAGCCGAGTCGACTCGCGACAAATTCGTTCCGTCGGGCGCTTGAACGTTGTAAGCGTAATTCATGGGCGATACGTACCTGACGATAACGGCCACCCCGGAAGGCCTTCTGGCCGTGATGGTTTGGTCTTGTACTTTCTCAACGGTGCAGTCGAGTTCCGTTTTGAGCGCCTCGCATGCCAGTTCCAGTGCCTCACTCGCGCTTACTTGCTGGTAATTGTCGAACATCACCATCCCACCTAGATGCTTGGCTACATAGTTCAGCAACGTTGATTGCTCTTGCGCCTCTGCTTCATGTGTCGAGCAAAGTTGCAATCCGATTAACAGACCTGAGCCTCCCTGTACCGTGGTCGTTGACACCCGATTTGTTTCTGCTCCGCACACCAAACACTTGCCATTGGATGAAAGCCAGATCGCTCCGTCCACCGCCGTATTTTTGCGACGGCCATTAAAAAGTCCCTCAAATGAGCGGGTCTCACTGTCGCGCTCCTGGCGCCAGGTGCTGAAGCGCTGAGGATAGTCACGATCGTCGATAAGCTTGGAAAAACCAGCGTCGTCGATCGGCTTGAGGGTTGATCCGTTTCTCTCAAGAACTACGCCAACGCTGCCGACGTCTAGCAAGTTTTCGGTCTTTAGGTAATAGATTCTCGCCGCAGGAAACCTGTCGGCCGGTTTGTAGAGGGCGTTAAAATGAAACACTCCCGAGGCCACGTAAATATGAACGTCGTCTGCCCCTTGCATCATCCACAGCAGCGTTTCCCTGTCCCGAACCTCAATCGGCAATACCGGCTTTTGTTCGGAAAGGAAATTGCCGCCGAAGACTTGTATCGCGCCATCAGTCGCGCGACCATCGAGCTTGAGGGTTATGCAGTCTTTAATTACATCGTTGAGCTTCAACGTTTGATTCCACGCCTGTGATTGTCTTGCATTCGAGATGGGGCAGCCAGGCGACTTCACAAGCCGTCATCATCGACAGAGCTTCGTCGCCGCGACAGCGCATGAATCGCCCCTGGATTTTCTATACTTTTTCTAAGTACTGCTTCTGGCCGATTGCTGTCACCCACTCCAAGCCAGTTCGTGCACTTACCTCGCGCGTGCCTTAGGACGTCTGCCCTCCCCGCTGCTACGCTTTCGACCCCTTCATTGGAGTCGAAACAATGTCCGTCGCACCCCGGCGTTCCGCCCTCAGGTCAACTCATTATGGCCGCCTTCAAGGCGAGTTGTCTTTGGTACAGGCGCTCAAGGACATCAGATAGTGAATATTCAATAGACACTGGCGACACTGTCCGCGGAGCGCTGCAAACGATCAGGGTGACCGACGGACACATCAAAAAAAGGCTTGGCCAAACTGACAGCCCAAGTTCCACACTAACCAAGATGTCCATAACGTCCCCCTGCAACAGCCTTTTTTCGAATGGAGCAAAGGATGACGCCGTACGACACAGTCCGTCAGATTAAATCCCAAACCATGTGTTCGCAAGCAAAATGGCATAATATGCCAATGATCGGAAGAAACTGTTTACCGAAAGCTGGAGCTCATTATGGCAACGAGAAACGTTGTACTTACCCCTCACCAGGAACAGGTTATCCAGGATCTGGTGCAGTCCGGCCGTTATCAGAATGCCAGCGAAGTGATGCGAGAAGGTTTGCGGCTATTGGAACAACGCGTCGCCGAAGACACTGCCAAAATTGAGGCGCTGCGTCAGGCGACCTCGATCGGCATCATGGATCTTGAACACGGGCGCTTTACTCAATTGAACGAAGGGCATCTGGAGCTTTACCTAGAGGGCTTGAGCCTGGAGGCCACCACTCTCGCGAGCGAGAAACACTGAGCATGCCGCAGTATCGGATTTCAAACGCGGCGCGCGCCGACATTGTCGACATTCTCAGGCTCTCCCAGACGCAGTTCGGCGATCAAGCACGCCAGCGCTACCAGACGCTGATACTCACGGCGCTGCAAGCTCTTGCCAGCACGCCTTATTGCATTGGCAGCCACGACCGCGATGAGCTTGCACCGGGCCTTCGAAGCTATCACCTCACCTATTCACGCCAGCAGGCCAAACATCCCCATGGAACGGTCAAAAGCCCACGCCATATCGTCTTCTATCGTATGGTAAACGACGGTCTGATCGAGGTTGTCCGACTTCTTCATGACGCCATGGAAGTGCAGTTGCACTTGCCTGATGACTGATCAGCGATCCAGGACACAGACATGACTGGCCACGAACAACGAAGGTGAGACGCTCCCTTTAGATCTCAACCTCACCCCCCACGCTCCCAGCCGACTCGACGGCCAATTGAAGCACGAGACTCTAGGCCCGACTGGACTATCGAGATCCACGACCACAAACACGATGCTCAACTCTGCCCCGCACTTTCAACGCCGATTGCGTGTTTAGGCGCCTGGCATTACGCTCCGACTGCGGATGGATACAAACCCGAATCTGGCAAATTGGTCGTTCGATGAGTCGTTATCCTTAATCGGAGTTGTCCGGGCTGTCTTTCAGCACATGTACTGTAATTGGCATCGCGAGATGCTCATGCTCTTCGCGATGTTGCAATGGTGCTGGCCGCCCGAGGGCTCGATCCTTGTCATCCAGGTATACGGGGCCATTGAATACCAGCCACGACCACCCAGATCCGCGTCAGAAATCGCCATTCGCGATCGCTCGCACACCCAGTGTGACTGGGGGCAAAACTGGGGGCATAATTCTATTTTTTCTGGCTGTAACTACCGTTTTAGAGCCCAGTCAAAATGTTCTTTGGGGATCCGGACAGTCTGGCTTGACCCTGGCCTTTGTATAAAGGCTTCTGGCCCCATCGCGAGCAAACGACGGGCTTTTACATTCCCCACAACAGTGTATTGTCATCAGCGGGATTGATAGCCACCTAACGAAACCCTCATGCTAGAGGGCTCGCTTTGAACTTATATCATTCCGAATGATAGTTACCTTTGCTTCGTTCGATTCGTGCGACACAACCTCGCCGAGCATCATCCGTCCATCTCAATACATTGGCGGATGCATCCATGGAACAGTCACTCAAACATATGCGCTTCCCCTTGGCCGTTCTGGCCTTGCTGGTGATGAGCGCCTGCGGCAAGACGCCAAACACTGCCGCCAGCATGCCTGCAGCCAAGGTCAGCGTGGCCAAGGTGCTGGAACAACCGGTCAACGAATGGGACGAATTCACCGGACGCCTTGAAGCCCCGGAAACCGTCGAGATCCGTCCACGGGTCTCTGGCCAGATCGATCAAGTGGCCTTCATCGAAGGCGCATTGGTCAAGAAAGGCGACCTGCTGTTCCAGATCGACCCTCGACCTTTCCAGGCTGAAGTCCGTCGGCTCGAAGCTCAAGTTGCACAAGCCCGCGCCAACGCGACCCGCAGTGAAAACGAAGCCCAGCGCGGCGAGCGCCTGCGCACCAGCAATGCGATTTCCGCCGAACTCGCCGACTCACGCACCAGCGCTGTTCAGGAGGCCCGTGCCGGTGTTGCGGCGATTCAAGCGCAACTGGACGTCGCCAAGCTGAACCTGAGTTTCACCCGTGTCATCTCGCCCATCAGCGGCCGGGTCAGCCGTGCTGAAATCACTGCCGGCAACCTGGTCACCGCTGATGTCACCCCGCTGACCAGCGTGGTTTCCACCGACAAGGTCTATGCCTACTTCGACGCCGATGAACGCGTGTACCTCAAGTACACCCAACTCGCACGCCAGGGCCAACGCGGTCAAACCACCCCGGTGTACCTCGGCCTGTCCAATGAGGATGGCAACCCTCACCTGGGTCAGATGAACTTCGTCGACAACCAGGTCAATCCGAAAACCGGCACCATCCGCGGTCGTGCAGTGTTCGACAACAGCGATGGCAACTACACACCAGGCCTTTATGCACGCCTGAAACTGGTGGGCAGCGGCACCTACTCCGCCGTGCTGATCAACGATGAAGCCGTCGGTACTGACCTAGGCAAGAAGTTCGTGCTGGTGATGGATGCCGACAACAAGTCGGCCTATCGCGCGGTCGAGCTGGGTCCGAAAATCGAAGGCTTGCGCATCGTGCGCAGCGGCCTGAACAAAGACGACACGATCATCGTCAAGGGCTTGCAGCGGGTACGTCCGGGCTCACCGGTAGCCCCTGAAGTGATCCCGATGGCCAGCAAAGAAACCCTCGCCGCTTTGGCGCAACAACGACAAGCACTGGAAGCCAGTAACCTGCCCCAAGTCGCGCCCGCCAAGAGCGCAGCTGAAGTAGCGGTGAAACTGGCCAGCGCTGCGACTCCACGCGGTTAAGGGACGATAACTCCGATGAATTTTTCCCAATTCTTCATTCAACGGCCGATCTTCGCCGCAGTGCTTTCGCTGCTGATCCTGATCGCCGGCGCCATCTCGCTGTTCCAGTTACCCATCAGTGAGTACCCGGAAGTGGTACCACCGACCGTGGTGGTGCGCGCCAACTTCCCGGGTGCCAACCCTAAAGTCATCGGTGAAACCGTGGCCGCTCCGCTGGAGCAGGCCATCACTGGCGTCGAGAACATGCTGTACATGTCCTCGCAGTCCACTGCTGACGGCAAGATCACGCTGACCATCACCTTTGCCCTCGGTACCGATCTGGATAACGCCCAGGTTCAGGTGCAGAACCGCGTGACCCGGACTCAGCCCAAGCTGCCGGAAGAAGTGACGCGCATCGGTATCACCGTCGACAAGGCCTCGCCCGACCTGACCATGGTTGTGCACTTGACCTCGCCCGACAAACGCTACGACATGCTTTACCTGTCCAACTATGCCTTGCTCAACATCAAGGATGAGTTGGCGCGTCTGGGCGGTGTCGGTGATGTGCAACTGTTCGGTATGGGCGACTACTCGCTGCGGGTCTGGCTCGATCCAAACAAGACCGCCTCGCGAAACCTGACGGCTACTGACGTGGTCAACGCGATCCGTGAACAGAACCGTCAGGTCGCGGCCGGTGCACTGGGTGCGCAACCTGCGCCGAATGCCACCAGCTTCCAGTTGTCGGTCAACACGCAGGGCCGTCTGGTCACAGAGGAAGAGTTCGAGAACATCATCATTCGCTCAGGCGATAACGGTGAAATCACTCGTCTCAAAGACATTGCTCGCGTTGAGCTGGGCTCCAGCCAATACGCTCTGCGTTCGTTGCTGAACAATCAGCCGGCCGTAGCGATCCCGATCTTCCAGCGCCCAGGCTCCAACGCCATCGAAATTTCTAATGAAGTTCGGGCAAAAATGGCCGAGCTGAAACAGAGCTTCCCCGAAGGCATGGACTTCAGCATCGTCTATGACCCGACGATCTTCGTGCGCGGGTCCATCGAGGCAGTCGTTCATACGCTGTTCGAAGCACTGATCCTCGTCGTACTGGTAGTGATTCTGTTCCTGCAAACCTGGCGCGCCTCGATCATTCCGTTGGTGGCGGTTCCGGTTTCGCTGATCGGCACCTTCGCCGTGATGCATTTGTTCGGCTTTTCGCTCAACGCGCTATCGCTGTTCGGGCTGGTACTGGCCATCGGCATCGTGGTCGACGATGCAATCGTTGTGGTGGAGAACGTCGAGCGAAATATCGGCCTCGGACTCAACCCGGTAGATGCCACCAAGCGCGCCATGCGTGAAGTGACCGGCCCGATCATCGCCACTGCGCTGGTGCTGTGTGCGGTGTTCATTCCGGCAGCGTTCATCAGCGGCTTGACCGGGCAGTTCTATAAACAGTTCGCCTTGACCATCGCGATTTCCACCGTGATCTCGGCTTTCAACTCGCTGACCTTGTCGCCAGCGTTGGCAGCGGTACTGCTCAAACCACACGATGCACCGAAGGATCGTTTCTCGAAAATTCTCGACACGATCTTTGGCGGCTGGTTGTTCCGTCCATTCAACCGCTTCTTCGAACGTGCCAGCCATGGCTACGTCGGCACCGTGACGCGGGTTATCCGCAGTAGCGGGATTGCGTTGCTGTTGTACGCAGGCTTGATGGTCCTGACCTTCTTCGGCTTCGCTCACACCCCAACCGGTTTCGTTCCTCCCCAGGACAAGCAATACCTGGTGGCCTTCGCGCAATTGCCGGATGCGGCGAGCCTGGACCGTACTGAAGAAGTGATCAAACGCATGTCCGACCTGGCGCTGAAACAGCCTGGTGTGGAAAGTGCGGTGGCCTTTCCTGGCCTGTCGATCAACGGCTTCACCAACAGCCCGAACAACGGCATCGTCTTCGTGACCTTGAAACCCTTCGATGAGCGCAAGGACCCAAGCATGTCCGCGGGTGCGATTGCCGGCGCCTTGAACGGCAAGTACGCAGACATCCAGGAAGCTTACATGGCGATCTTCCCACCGCCGCCAGTACAGGGCTTGGGCACCATTGGTGGTTTCCGTCTGCAAGTCGAAGACCGCAGTGGCCTGGGTTATGAAGAACTGTACAAAGAAGTGCAGAACGTTATCGCCAAGAGCCGCAGCGTGCCGGAACTGGCCGGGTTGTTCACCAGCTATCAGGTCAACGTGCCGCAGGTCGATGCCGCCATCGATCGGGAAAAGGCCAAGAGTCACGGCGTGGCGATCACCGACATCTTCGACACCCTGCAGATCTACCTGGGTTCGCTGTATGCCAACGACTTCAACCGCTTTGGCCGCACCTATCAGGTCAACGTTCAGGCTGATCAGCAGTTCCGCCTTGAGCCTGAGCAGATCGGCCAGCTGAAAGTGCGCAATAACAAAGGCGAGATGATCCCGCTGGCGACCTTCATCAAGGTCAGCGACACCTCAGGTCCCGACCGCGTGATGCACTACAACGGCTTCGTCACCGCTGAAATCAACGGTGCCGCAGCGCCTGGCTACAGCTCAGGGCAAGCACAAGCGGCCATCGAGAAACTGCTCAAAGAAGAACTGCCTAACGGCATGACCTACGAATGGACCGAGCTGACCTATCAGCAGATCCTTTCCGGTAACACCGCGTTGTTCGTGTTCCCGCTCTGCGTACTGCTGGCGTTCCTGGTACTGGCCGCGCAATACGAGAGCTGGAGTCTGCCACTGGCGGTGATTCTGATCGTTCCGATGACTCTGCTTTCGGCCATTACCGGTGTGATTGCTTCGGGCGGCGACAACAACATCTTTACCCAGATCGGATTGATCGTACTGGTGGGACTTGCCTGTAAGAACGCGATTCTGATCGTCGAGTTCGCCAAGGATAAGCAAGAGGAAGGTCTGGACCCGCTCAGCGCGGTACTGGAAGCCTGCCGTCTGCGTCTGCGGCCGATCCTGATGACCTCGTTCGCCTTCATCATGGGTGTGGTGCCATTGGTCTTCTCCAGCGGTGCCGGTGCGGAAATGCGTCACGCCATGGGTGTTGCGGTGTTCTCCGGGATGCTTGGGGTGACCTTCTTCGGTCTGTTACTGACGCCCGTGTTCTACGTATTGATCCGCCGTTTTGTAGAGCGCGGCGAAGCACGCAAAGCGGCCAAGGCCCTGAAACTGGAGGCGCAACAATGAGCCTGAAAGCCTTCCTGCCGAGCTTGCTGGTACTGGCCTTGAGCGCCTGTGCCGTGGGCCCGGACTATAAAGCCCCAGCTACGGAAGCGGCCAACATTACGTCCGCCACCGATGGCGCTGCCGGCCAGAAGAACTTCGACCGCGCGCGTTTCGAAGGCATCTGGTGGCAGCAGTTCGACGATCCAACCCTCAATCAGTTGGTGACTCAATCCTTGAAGGGCAACCGTGAGCTGCGCGTCGCTTTTGCCCGGTTGAAGGCGTCTCGGGCGATCCGTGATGACGCTGCCACCCAGACCACACCCGACATCACCAGCCGCGCCAGCAGTGATATAGGCACGGCTCAGCAACCCGGCATCACCGAAAAGCGCGTACACA
Organism: Pseudomonas sp. F220; assembly: GCF_057813935.1. Taxonomy (NCBI): domain Bacteria; kingdom Pseudomonadati; phylum Pseudomonadota; class Gammaproteobacteria; order Pseudomonadales; family Pseudomonadaceae; genus Pseudomonas; species Pseudomonas sp. F220. The sequence continues at coordinate 18,794 of NZ_JBVASJ010000054.1, read as the reverse complement.
CCGAGCGCTATGATCTGGGCCTCGACATGGCCTGGGAGCTGGACTTGTTCGGACGCATCCAGCGCAATCTGGAAGCAAGCGACGCCGATCAGCAAGTGGCCGCCGCCGATCTCTACCAACTGCAAGTCACCATGATTGCCGAGCTGGTGGATGCCTACGGGCAACTGCGCGGCGCGCAATTGCGGGAAAAGATTGCGCTGGCCAACCTGAAGAACCAGCAGGACTCGCGCACCATCACCGAAAGCCTGCGTGATGCGGGTGTCGGTGATCAGCTCGATGTGGTGCGTGCCGATGCCCGCCTCGCGGCGGTCGAAGCCAGTGTGCCGCAACTGCAAGCCGAGCAAGTGCGCGAGCGTAACCGCATCGCCACCCTGCTCGGTGAGCGCCCGGACAAACTGAGCGTCGACCTGCGCCCTGCGAATCTGCCGGCGATTGCCAAGGCGCTACCGATTGGTGATCCAGGCGAGTTGCTGCAACGCCGTCCCGACATCCTCAGCGCCGAACGCAAGCTGGCGGCGGCGACTGCACGGATCGGCGTGGCCAAGGCCGACTTGTTCCCTAAGGTCAGCTTGAGCGGCTTCCTCGGCTTCACCGCCGGACGTGGTTCACAGATCGGCTCCTCTGCGGCCAATGCCTGGGCACTCGGCCCAAGCATTACCTGGGCAGCCTTCGACTTGGGCAGCGTGCGGGCTCGCTTGCGTGGTGCCAATGCTGAAGCCGAAGGCGCGCTGGCGAGCTATGAACAACACGTGCTGTTGGCACTGGAAGAATCGGAAAACGCCTTCAGCGATTACGGCAAACGTCAGCAACGCTTGATCTCGCTGATTCGCCAAAGCGAATCGAGCCGCGCCGCTGCCGATCTGGCTGAAATCCGCTACCGCGAAGGCACCGTGGACTTCCTCGTGCTGCTCGACGCTCAACGCGAACGTCTGGCTGCCGAAGACTCCCAGGCCCAGGCCGAAGTCGATCTGTATCGCGGCATCGTCGCCATCTACAAAGCCCTCGGCGGCGGTTGGCAGCCAGAGACGGTCGCCAGCAACAACTGATTCAAGAGTTCCTTTGGTTGGCCGCAACCAACCAATTTTTTCAGCCCCGCGCCTCATTCGGTCGCGGGGCTTTTTTTTTGCGCGCACTAGTCGGATCACCCTGCGGTGAGAGCCGGGCTCGACGCGGCCCATGTAGCAGCTGCCTTCGCCAGCTGCTACGGTTTTTCGGTTTCAACCGCGACGGTCGCGGTGGTGCCGGCCCGGGAGGTTTTTTTGTCTGCTGATCCGGGCAAATCACGAGGGCTAAAAAATATTGAAGGGGTAATCCACAATCACCCGGTATTCATCGGCGTTGGAGTTGCCACGGGTATTGCCCGGCGCGGTGTAGCCCTCACCTGTTCGGTGTGCAGCCCAACGCAACGTCACGCTCAACCCTTTGGCGGAACCGTCGGGCATGGCATAGCGCAAGGCAACGTCCCGCTCCCAGTGCTCGGCATCTTTCCCGGCAGGGTTAAAGAGGTAGCCGTAACCTTTACTGTTCGGGTCCACGCGGGTCAGGTCTGCCTCGCCACGGGTATATGAGGTGCTGAGCTGTAAGTTCGGCGCATTGAGGAATTTCAGGCTGGTCTGGTATTGCAGCTTCCAGGATTTTTCACCAGGGCCGTTGAAGTCTGCATATTGCTGAGAGTTACTGAGATAGAGAAACGTGCGGTCGTCCTGGGCGATGTAGTCAAACGGTGTGTTGCCGTCGACTTTTTGCAGGCTGAACGTCAGGCTCTGACCACTCCCGGACAGGATCAGACCGCCACTGTAGGTGTCATTGCTGATGGAGCCGAGCTGGCTCTGACCCTCGTCGCGGGTCTTGAAGTAATGCAGATAAGGTGTGAGGGTCAGCATGCCGTTCAGTTTGAAAGGCAGGCTCACCCCCGCGTAATACTGATTCCAGATATCGCTCAACTGGCCGCCGTACAGCGTCAGGGTGATCCCGCCGGGCACGCTGTACATGCCCCCCAGCCAGCCCATGTGCGGACTTTCACGGTCGGCAACCACCCCCGCTTTGTTGCTGGCGCCATAACTGGTGACCAGATGGCTTTGGCCACTCTGATTGCGCAGACGGGTGGAATCGACCATCCCTGCGTCGAGGGTCAGGCCCGGCAAACTGTAGTTCTTCAACGCAACACCGCGAAACGTCTGAGGAAATACCCGACTGACACCGCCCGCTACGACAGGGTTCTCAAGGTATTGATCGCCGGCCTGGACCAGGCTATCGAAGCCTCGAAACTTCAGCGCTGCACCCGCTGCGGAAAAGTCGGATTCCGGCTTTCTCTCCGAGTTCAGCGGCAGCAGCCCTGCTCCGCCACTCCCGCCGCCGCCATCGAGCTTGAGCCCGTAAAACCCGTGGACATCAACCCCCACCCCGATCGGCGTGTCGGTATAGCCGGAACGAAATGACAAATACCCGCCCTGCACCCACTCACGTTGATCCAGCCCGGACGGGGTGTTGTGGTTGTCCCGCCCCAGGTAGTAATTGCGCAGAATGCCGTTCAGCGATGAGCCACTGACAAAACCTGGCGGCACCCCCATTTCGGCCTTCTGCCGGTCATTGATTCCGGTATTGAGGTTATCTCGCTGGCCCAACGAGTTGTCGGCACAGACATTCCCTGCGTACAGGGAAACGCCCAGGGAGATCGAGATCCCCATGAGTCGCTGCAGGGTGTAAGGCATCACCGCATCTCCGTCTTATTGTTGGGTGGCTTCAAGAACCGTGACTGTGGCGGTGGTGCCCGCTCTGAGTCGGCCTTTGCCGGCATAGTCAGGATCGATCTGGATACGCACGGGAACTCGTTGGGCCAATTTGACCCAGGTGTAGCTGGGGTTAATGTTGGCCAATAGACGATTACCCGGCGAGTTCTCCCGGTCGGTGATAGCAAAGGCAATGCTCTGCACCACACCACCGAAAGTCTCGCCGCTCATGAGCTGAATTCTGACCCGACTGCCCTCCTCGATTCTCGGCAGCTTGGTTTCTTCGAAGTAGCCACTGACATAGAACGAGTCACTGTCGACCAAGGCCAGCAGTGCGCTACCGGCACTGGCGTAGTCGCCCTGACGTGTCAGCAGGTTGGTGACGTAACCACTCACCGGCGCTTGCACACGAGTACGCTGCAGGTCGAGTTCAGCTTGGGTCAATGCGGCGATGGCCAGTTGAACGTTGGCCTGCGCAAGTCCCAGGTTCGCCTGGTTTCTCAACAATTCCGCCTGGGCGACCGCCACTTCGGTGCTGGATTTTTCCCATTCTTCACCGGAGATCGCGAACCCTTTTTTGAGGGTGCGCCGCCGGAGTTCTTCACTCTGGCGTTGCTTGAGCAATGCTTGACTGGCAATGATCGCTGCCTGCGACTGGCCCTGGGTGGCTTTGGCCACCTCCACCGAACGCTTGGCGTGCTCGACCGCCAGCGTATAGCGGGCCGGATCGATTTCCAGCAACAGCTCGCCCTTCTCCACGTGCTGATTGTCTTGAGCCTGCAAGCTGACGATGCGACCTGAAACATCGGCGGACAACGTCACCACATCCGCCCGAACGCGCGCATCGCGGGTCCAGGGCGAACGGGTGTAATGCTCCCAGGCAAACCAGCCAAGTAGCAGTGCCAGCAGCACAACAAACAGGGTCACCAGTTGGGCAAAGGCCTTTTTCAACGTCATGTGGCTCCCATTACTAAAATGACCGCGGCGCAGACGCAGGCATAGAGCGCGCCTTCAAACAGGGCTTCGTGCCAGACAAACCTCAACACGCCAACTCGGCGCAAGCCCCAATCGAGCAGCATGAAAATCGGCAACGCCAGCAGCAAGGCCTGGGCAATGGGCGGCAAGTAGACGCCACCCACTTCAAAATCAATGGGCAAGGACCGGCACTCCTTCTTCAGACGGTTCAAGAAGCTCGCGATAACGCTCGATAAATGACGCCACGATCAGCAACGCAACGCGGATCCGAAACACCGACCACAGGTGTTCATGGGCAGACAGCAACTCGTCGGAATGCAGGCCGTCCAACTCGTTACCCAAGGTGCGCAAGTCGTCAAGCAAGGCATTCAGATCGATGCCCTCGCGGCCTGCGACATACCTTCCGCTCTGGCGCAAGATGGACTGCAAGCGGCCTTTTACCCCGACCGTCAACAAGGCATTGCGCTGGCCTTGCTGTTTCAGCTGGTTCAAGGCAACACCCAGCGCCATGCACGCCAGGCTGACTTCGAATAGTTCGTTTGAGCGTCGATCATTGGCCGCCGGCAACAACCCCAACATCATCGTCAGGCGATCCACCATGCGGCTTTCAAAGGCAAACTGTTGCTCGTCGGCCGCCGAGTTTTTCAGTAAGGCATAGACCTGCTCGCGGGTTTCCCGGAACAACCGGCGGATGCGCAGTACCGGGTTGAACGGAAACACCCACGAATACACCAATAACGAAAGCACACTGGCACAGACATAGGCCCCAGCGAATTCGAACCACTGGATCGCGGTGTTCTGCCAGGCACCGATGTTCTGCGGGCCGACCATAAGGAAAGTCGAGAGCCCCAGGCCCATGCCAATCCCGGCGGTCATCGGACTGGCCAGCCCCACAGCAATCACATACAGCAGAGGTATGAGGATCAAGGCCAGCAGTTCGAAGTCGGCTATCGCCGGTACCAGCATGAACTGATAAACCGCCGAGACAATCAGCGCCAACCCGAAGCCACGAACGTAGTTCTGACTCGCCAGCAGCGGCCGCGGAAAAGTCGCCATCAGCGAGCAGAGAATTCCCACCAGAATCATTCCGGCCCGGGCACCGTCCCAACCGGTTTCGATCCAGATCAGGCCGGACACCAGCAACGCGGTAAAAGCCCGAATGGCGTTCATCCCTGCCAAGCGAAAATCCAGGTGCAAAGGGTTGGTCTGGCCCTGTCGATAAGCGCAGCTGGCCTCGCGTCCTTCCTGGATCGCGTCGCTGAGCTCGAGGATTTCCTCCAACTGCTGCAGCAGGCGCGCCTGCTCCCAGCGCAACGCCCAGGCCAGCGAACGCAGCGTGGCAGGCATCGTTTCGGCAAGCTGTTCGGCCTGTTTCGCGAGTTGATCAAAACGCTGTTGGAGCGCGGCGAAATGCCGACGCGACTCGGCTGAGAGTGAGCGCCCCGCAAGCGCCAACTGATCAAGGAACGCCAGTTCCTCTTCGCGCAATCGCTGGATATGCTCGGGAAACACACCTTCCCAGCGTTCGCTGATCAGCTGTCGTTGGTGACGCAGGACCGTCAGGCGCGATGTCAATAAAACAAGCTGATTACCCAACAGCTGCACCAGCCCATCGGCGGTACGCAAGCGCGGCGCATCGAAATACAAATGCCGCCGTAACCCTTCCAGGGCGCTGATCTCCCCCAGCAGCTGCATTTGTCGCTTGTGAAAATCAGAGTCGCTTTCTTCGGTGCGAATCACCGCAGCGGCGTGGGTAGCCATCAACTTGATCACCTGGTCGACCTTGGCGAAATAGCCCCGGGCAACGGCCTCAGGCCGCGCCGTCAGCAGGCTGACCACGCACACACAGGCCACCGCCAACAACGTTTCAGTCACCCGGGTAATTGCCAGCATCAAGGTATTGTCTTGTTCAGGCACCGCCAGCAAGGCGACCACCACCGCGGTGAATCCACTGAGAACAAAGGCATGGGAGCTGGTATAACGCAGCAAGGTGCCGCCGGCGGTACAAAACGCCAACCACAAAGCCAGCGTGACAATGAATGGCAGCGGCGCCTGGGGGAAAATAGCCATGATCAGCACCGCCACTGCAGCGCCTACGGTGGTGCCAATGATCTGGGAAAAGCTGCGTTGCAAGGCCATCCCGCCCAATGGCTGACTGACGATAATCACTGCCATGACCGACCATTTCGGCTGATCAAGATCGAAGGTAAACGCCAGGTACAAGGTCAACAGGCCGGCCATGACGGTGCGCAACGCGAACAGCAACACCCCGAGACCGGGGTTGAACACCACCTTGAAATAATTAATCAGCGGCTGCATGGGACGGCTCTAACCGGTGATATCACACGCATTACCACGGTAGCTCGGGAGCTACCAGGCGCGCCCCATCGAAGCCGTCGACTTCACCGAACCGATCCAGATCACGCGTGTTCCAGTCCAGCAGCGCTTGTGCGATCTCTTGTTTGCTGTGGCCGACGAAGTTCCACCACAGATGAATCTCCTCGGTAAAGGGTTCACCGCCCAGCAACAAGGCGCGACAGCTGCTCTGTGACTGCAAATGAACTTCGATCAGGCCGCGCCCCAGATAGGCCAGTTCGTTATTTGCAAACGTCTGTCCATTAATCTCGAGAACGCCTTCCAGCGGCAGGATGCCGTATTCGAACTGCGGGTCGAGAACCAGTCGGGTACTGCAGGCTCCTGCACTGAATAGATCCATGCCCACCAGCGGCGAATAGATCCGGCTCGGCGCTAGTCGACCTGCGAAGGCTCCGGCCAACAACGTGATCTGCAGCCCACCTTCGGACCAGGTTGGCAGGTCCGGATAATGATCAAACGCCGGGGCGCAATCCTTCTCGGCTTCGGGCAAGGCAATCCACAGCTGTGCCGCGTGCAGATGGTGCTCCTCAGGCAAGGACTCTTCGGCATGGGTGATGCCCCTGCCGGCGGTCATCAGGTTGACCTGGCCCGCACGGATCACCTGGACATTGCCCAGGCTGTCACGGTGCAGGACCTCGCCTTTGATCATCCAGGTGAAGGTCTGCAAACCTATATGCGGGTGAGGCCCGACACGCAGGCCACCCGTGCTTTCAAACACCGCAGGACCTGCGTGATCGAGAAAACACCAGGCACCGATCTTGCGTCGTTGTCGGGACGGCATCAATCGGCTGACCGGTATACCGCCACCCACTTCGGCGGTGCGTGCGGTCACCCGCTGGATTGCTCGACCGCCCTCTTCCATGGGGCAATCGGAGGAGCTGGACAGCTGACATTGGGACTCTTGGTTGCTCATGATTTTTCCTGTCAGGTCAGTTGGCTGCGGATGTCGATAGCCCGCGTCAGGAGTCTGTGGATCAGGCAAATACAGGCCTTCTATCAAGCGTAGCCGCTACTTTTTGTCGCGCAGGTGCCTGTATCAGAGGCTGCTCATACCGACACAGCCCCTGACTGCCGGCTTATTTACCCGAGGTCAGCTTGGTGTAGCTGGTGATCAGATTCCGATAGTCCGGAATGTGATTGGAGAACAACGTCCCCAGCCCTTCGATGTCGTTGCGCCAGTCGCGGTGCAGCTCACAGGCCAGACCGAACCAGGTCATCAGCTGTGCGCCGGAGCTGGACATGCGGTCCCAGGCCGAATGCCGGGTGACTTCGTTGAAGGTGCCGGAAGCATCGGTGACCACAAACACCTCGAAGCCTTCAGCCAGTGCCGAAAGCGCCGGGAATGCCACGCAGACCTCTGTTACCACGCCGGCAATAATCAGTTGCTTCTTGCCAGTAGCTTTGATCGCCTTGACGAAGTCTTCGTTGTCCCAGGCGTTGATTTGCCCAGGCCGCGCAATGTAGGGCGCATTCGGGAACAGTTCCTTCAGTTCTGGCACCAGCGGACCATTCGGGCCGTTTTCAAAGCTGGTGGTCAGGATGGTTGGCAGTTTGAAATATTTGGCCAGGTCGGCCAAAGCCAGCACGTTGTTCTTGAATTTGTCTGGGTCGATGTCGCGTACCAGCGACAACAGGCCTGTCTGATGGTCGACGAACAACACGGCCGCTTGATCTTTGTCGAGACGTTTATAGGCAGTGGACATTTTCATTCTCCAGGTGAACAACGGAAGCCCTGATGGCTTCCTCTGATGAGGGGTGGACGTCCCAGTGCAGGACAAGAATTACTTGCGCTGGGAGTCGAGCTCTTCGTGCTTGTTGGCCACTTCCTGCGCCTTGATGTAGCTCTCGATGAGCAATTGGTAGTGCGGCATGGCCTGGGTATAGACGTTGGCCCACTCCTGGGCATCGGGACGGTTCCACGAACCTTGCAATTCGGAGAGCGTACCCATGATGTCAATCGGCACCACCCCGGCTTGAGCCAAACGGGCAACGGTCAGCTCAGTGGCAAGCTTGGAGTGGTTGCCCGAGGCATCGACCACCGCGAACACCTTGTAGCCTTCATGCACGGCGGCGATCGAGGGGAAGGCCAGGCAGACGCTGGTCAACGTACCGGCGATCACCAGGGTTTTCTTGCCGGTGGCTTTGACTGCGGCATGAAACTCCGGGTTGTCCCAGGCGTTGATTTCGCCGCGTCGTGCAACGTATTGGGCATGTGGCGCAGCCTCTTGAATCTCCGGGATCAACGGCCCGTTTGGCCCCTGGGGGACGGATGCGGTGGTGATGACCGGAATCTTCAACAGCGTAGCGGCCTTGGCCAAGGCAATCGCGTTGGCCCTGAGTTGAGGAACATCGATGTCTTTGACGATTTGGAACAGACCACTTTGGTGGTCAATCAGCAACATGGCAGTATCGGCCGGATCAATCGTTGGCTTCTGGCCATTGAAGTTAGCTGCGTTACCTGATGCGCTCATTTCCATTTCCTCCTGCATGGGTTTACCTCCCTGGCAGTTATTTGCGGGCGAATGCCCTGCAAGGGCTGCACATCCTGCGCAAACCTGATTTCACAATGGATCGGGTGTCACTGACGGGTACGTCATTCAGAGGTGTATCGAACCGAACTCTCCGGTCTCGAAATCCTCAATTGCGCGGGCGATTTCCTCGTCGGTGTTCATGACGAACGGCCCGTATCCGACAATCGGCTCATCAATGGGCTGGCCACTGAGCAGCAATAATTTTGAGTCCTTGCTCGCGTCCAGGAGCAGCTCCCGCCCCTTCTGGTCAAGCAACGCCAGTTGCGCGTCGTGCAGGGTTTCGATGCCGTTGACCTGAATCGATCCACTGAGCAGGACAACGGCACAGGAGAACCCCGCCCTCAGTCGCAACGACAGCCTGTTGCCGGCGTGCAAACGGATGTCCCAGACATCCATCGGCGTAAAGGTCTGCGCCGGGCCCTTGTGTCCGGCGTATTCACCGGCGATCACCCGAAGCTGACCAGCGGCGTCAGGCAATTCGACCTGTGGGATGTCGCGCTGCCCAATGGTCTGGTAGCGCGGCGCATCCATCTTGTTCGCTGCCGGCAGATTCACCCACAGTTGCACCATCTCCAGTGTTCCACCGGTGCTACTGAAACCTGGCGAGTGATACTCCTCGTGGAGAATCCCGGAAGCGGCGGTCATCCACTGGACATCGCCGGGGCCAATCGTGCCGCCAGCGCCTGTCGAGTCCTGATGCTCTAGCTCGCCCTTATAGACGATCGTGACAGTTTCAAAGCCCCGGTGCGGATGCTGCCCGACCCCGCGCTTATGCCGAGAAGCAGGAAAATCGGCAGGTCCAGCATAGTCGAGCATAAGAAAGGGGCTGATATGCCGCCCCAGCGTGCTGTAGGTAAAGAGTGATCGAACAGGGAAGCCGTCCCCCACCCAATGCGGATTGGGGCTGCCATAGATACCCAGGATTTTCTTCATGGTGCATCGCCTGCCGAAGACCTGAGCCGCTTACCTTAGTCGCCGGGCTTGGGTGTCGGTAGTGGCTGGATTAGACTTCACAGTCTCAAAACTGGAACGATCGGGGCCGCGCGTGTTTGATCTCAATGAACTCTTTCTGTACGCCAAAGTGGTCGAGCATGGTGGATTTGCACCGGCAGGTCGCGCCCTCAACATGCCCAAGTCCACCTTGAGTCGCCGGGTGAATCATTTGGAAACGCGGCTCGGTGTGCGTCTTATCCAGCGCTCGACGCGACAATTTCAGGTGACCGACATCGGTCAGGCCTACTACCGACATTGCGTGGCGATGATGGCTGAGGCGGAGTCGGCAGAAGATGTGATCGAGCAGAACCGATCCGAACCGAGGGGTATCATTCGGCTGAGTTGCACCACCCCGCTACTGAATTTCTGGGTCGCGCCGCTGCTTGGCAAATTCATGGCGCAGTGCCCGGCTGTCGAGCTGTATGTGAAAAGCTATAACCGGCGGGTCGATATCATCAGCGAAGGCTATGACATCGCCTTGAGCTTGTGTTTCCCGCCGTTGGAGAACAGTGAGCTGGTGATGAAGGTCCTGGCCAAAAGTCCGCAGGTGCTGGTGGCAAGCGAAGCTTTTGTACAGCGTTACCCATTCCTGGAATTACCCGCGGATCTGGCTGATCTGCCCAGTATTAGTTGGGGAACGCCCCAGTCTCAGTATTGCTGGCAGTTGAACGGCCCCAATGGTGCTACTGCGCAGGTCAGCCATGTCCCCCGTCTGGTCAGCGACGATATGGCCGTCCTTAAAAGTGCAGCCCTCGAAGGTGTCGGGATTGCCAACCTGCCCCTGACCGTAGTGAAAAATGAAATAGCGGATGGCCGCTTGCTGACGGTGGTGCCCAAATGGCGGCCAGTGGAGGGAGTGATCACTGCGGTATTCCCCTCACGCCGCGGGCTATTACCCTCAGTGCGCACGTTGATCGACTTTCTGGCGAAATCATTCGAGGAGTGTGAGAAGTGAGCTGCTCTTGTCACTAGGACTCGACAGGATTGGCGCTCGAACCGATAAAGTACGTGCAGGCCTGAGTCAGGGTTTGACTCGCGGCCCCTCCTGACCGAAGCTGGCGCCTTTGCAAAAGCTTGCCAGCCCCCGGATTCCTGCATGTCCAAGCCCCACCGCTATCTGCTCATCAGCCTGCTTATCGTGTTTGCCTTTGGCGTTGCCTGGTTTTCTCTGCGCAGCACTGCGCCAGTGATCCCGCCTGCGGTGAAACAAGGTTACAACAAAGCGCTGGAACAGGCCCACAACGGCCAACCGGGCGCTGCGCGGGTGCTCTATCAACAACTGGCTCGCCCGGACCTGTCGGACAGCCAACGGGTCAGGCTACATGCCGAACTCCCCAACTACCCAAGCCCGCAAGCTTTGAAACTGGCCGATGCCGATCTGCTCAACCCCTCGATAGTGGTTCGTCAGGCGGCGATTCAAAGCATTGTCGGGTTGGTGCCTGGCGGGCAACGTAGCCTGTTGCTCGGGCCATTGCTCGACGACAGAGAGCAAAGCGTACGTTTTGCTGCGGCTACCGCACTTCTAGGGCTTTCGCCGGACGATTTGGGTCTGTATTTCGGTCCCTTGGAGCAAGTGCTCGACGAATATGAGTCAGTCCTCAAGGCCCAACCTGAAAGTGTCGAGGCGCAATACCAACTGGCCCGCCTGCACCTGCACAACGCCCAATGGAAGGAAGCACAACAGGCGCTCGAACACGTGCTGCGCCTGGAGCCTGGCAACCTGCGCGCCGTCGTGACGCAAGTTGAGGTGCTGGACAAACAGGGGCAGACCGATGCTGCTCGGGAGTTGCTCGCCAAACAGTTGGAAGCCCAATCCGGTTCGGCTTACCTGCAACATGCTCTGGGTATCTGGCTGTTACATCACGGACAAACTGAATACGCCCTGCTGGGCCTGTCCAAAGCCGTAGAGCTTGAGCCGGACAACAATGATTACCGCTACGACCTGGCCACCACCCTGCACGCTCAAGAAGAAGTCGAGTCCGCACAAAAGCAGCTCGAAGAGATCATTCAACGCCAGCCAGCCAATCGCAAGGCGCGGGTACTGCTGATCAACTACTGGAAAGAAACCGGGCAACTGCAAAACGTGCAAATTCTGCTGGCGAAACTGGAACAACAGAATCCGGATGATCCGGCGTTGCAGCAAGGATTGTAGGTTCTGTACGAAAAGTCCTTCCAGGTAAATCGCTATGTCCCGAATGGCAAGCGCAACGAACTTACCGATACAGCAAGGGAGCTGATCCGCTCCCCCTCGATCCGAAATGCACAGAGCCGCACCAAACGCTCTGCAGCGCGTGATCCCTTAATGTTCAAAAGTTATGTGAATTTTATATTTCTGTAATATTTTGATACGTATAATGCCCCCTGAAAAGCTATTCATTGGCGCCAAGCTCGGTAGCGACTGCAACACCCAAACCATTGGGTTGTTGGTGTTACCGCTAGGGCGCCCATTCGCTTTTCCAGCCCCAATGCCAATTTCAACCTCACCAAAGGAGACTCCAGCCGTGGATCCTGCCCATTCTCGGTGGGCCACGTATTGGGATGCGAAACGGGATGTAACCCGGTGCGCGGCGTTATTCAGCAGTCTGTATCACTGAGTAACCCGATAGCGCCCCTGCATCTACCCTGTAGCGTTCATTTGCGTGGCCTCCCTCCGTCGTTTTGTTACCACGCAACTAGACTGCGCTGTGCTTAGACTGCTTCTACTACGCAGTTTCGTGCGTTTGTACTCTAGAACGTGTTGACCTGTAGTCACGAACCGCACTCAGAACGCTGCTGGAATCGCTGAACATGAATAAGGTATTCCGTCATTACATCCCGGCAACGGCAAGGCGGCTGCTGCCCAATCGCTGGGACCTGGTAGCCCTGCCGCTGGTCATCGGGTTTTTGCTGTTTTTCTCGATCGGCGCACGTGAGACATGGGCGCCAATTTCAACCTTGCAGAGCCAGGTTATTTCGCTGGATCCGGCCAACCTGCCCGAATATGCGGTACGCACTACATTGCGCATGCTCGCGGCGATGGTTGCGTCCCTGATATTCACTCTGGTTTACGGCACGTTGGCTGCCAAAAGCCGGCGGGCAGAGAAATTGCTGGTGCCGGTTCTGGATATCCTGCAATCGGTGCCCGTTCTGGGCTACATCTCGTTTACCGTGACGTTTTTTCTGTTGTTGTTTCCAGGGCGTGTACTGGGCGCAGAATGCGCCGCCATTTTTGCCATATTCACAAGCCAAGCCTGGAACATGACGTTCAGCTTCTATCAGTCACTGCGCATGCTGCCCCGTGACCTGGAAGAAGTGTCCAGCAACCTGCAGCTTTCCAGTTGGCAGAAATTCTGGAAGCTGGACGTTCCGTTCGCCATTCCGGGGTTGGTCTGGAACATGATGATGAGCATGTCCGGGGGCTGGTTCTTTGTGGTTGCCTCTGAAGCCATCACTGTGGGTGACAAGACCATCACGCTGCCAGGCGTGGGCTCCTATCTGGCGACCGCCATTGAGCAGCGCGACCTGCATGCCGTGGGCTACGTCATTCTGGCGATGATCGCGGTGATCCTGATCTATGACCAGTTCCTGTTCCGGCCGCTGGTGGCATGGGCGGATAAGTTCCGCATGGAAGACACCACCTCCCAAGCCGGCGCGCCAGAGTCCTGGGTGCTGAAGCTGATCCAGCGGACCCGGGTCATTCAGCGTCTGCTACGACCTTTTGCTCGCGCCATTACCCGCATCGGCCACATGCGCCTGAGCTGGCCACGAGCCCAAGCCGTAGCGATGAACACGAGCCCTGCAACCTCACGAATCATTGACTGGGTCTGGGGCGGGCTGATTGCAGCACTCACCCTCTACGCGCTGTACCACATAGCGCTCTACGTCAGCAGCGAAGTGACACTTGCAGAGATCTGGCATGTACTCGGTCTGGGTTTGATCACGCTGTTGCGGGTGGTTCTGCTGATTGCTGTCGCATCGCTCATTTGGGTTCCACTGGGAGTACTGATTGGTCTGCGTCCGCACCTCGCGGAAAAGATCCAGCCCTTAGCCCAGTTCCTTGCGGCGTTTCCGGCAAACCTGTTGTTCCCCGTGTTTGTCATCGTGATCCTGCGCTACCAGTTGAACCCGGATATCTGGCTGAGCCCGCTGATCGTGCTGGGCACTCAGTGGTACATTCTGTTCAACGTGATCGCTGGCGCCAGTGCGTTTCCGAATGACTTCAGGGAGGCGGCTACCAATTTCCGCATCCGCGGCTGGCAGTGGTGGCGCAAGGTAATGCTTCCCGGCATCTTCCCGTATTACGTGACCGGGGCGATTACGGCCTCCGGCGGGGCCTGGAACGCCAGTATCGTTTCTGAATTTGTTTCATGGGGACAAGACAAGGTGGTGGCACATGGCTTGGGTGCCTATATCGCGCAAACCACGGCTGCCGGCGACTTCCCGAAAATCACCCTGGGCGTGGTGGTCATGTCGATGTTTGTCGTGGCCTTCAATCGTTTGGTATGGCGACCGATGTATGCCATTGCTGAAAACAAACTCCGTCTGAATTAATCCGAGTCGGTCTTATGAATAGCCATACCGAATACACCAGCGCAGCCTCCGAAATCTACTCGCTCACTAAGGTGAGCAAAGGCTTTGGCAAGGGCAAGGATGAGCGGCAAGTGCTGAGCGAGGTTGATCTGACCCTGCGCGAAGGCGAGATTGTGGGCCTGCTGGGCCGCTCCGGATCGGGCAAGTCGACGCTGCTGCGCGTCATCGCAGGCCTTATACAGGCCTCGTCTGGCGAGGTCCGATACAACGGCTCATTGTTGACGGGCCCCGCCGAAGGTGTGGCCATGGTCTTTCAGACCTTTGCACTGTTTCCGTGGCTGACCGTACTCGAAAACGTAGAGGCAGGTCTTCAAGCACTGCAGGTAGAGCCAAAAGCAGCGCGTAAGCGTGCGCTGGCCGCAATCGACCTGATCGGCCTTGATGGATTCGAAAACGCCTACCCGCGTGAGCTGTCTGGCGGGATGCGTCAACGTGTGGGCTTTGCCCGAGCCCTGGTGGTCAACCCTACCTTACTATTGATGGACGAGCCTTTCTCTGCCCTGGATGTATTAACAGCAGAAACACTGAGATCCGATTTGCTGGACTTGTGGAGCGGGGAGCAGCTACCGATCAAATCCATCTTGATCGTGACTCACAATATCGAAGAAGCAGTCTTGATGTGCGACCGCGTTCTGGTCTTGTCGTCAAATCCCGGGCGGGTTGTGGCGGAAATCAAGGTACCGTTCGCCCACCCACGCAACCGGCTGGATAAGTCCTTTCGCAAGATGCTTGATGACATCTATGCGTTGATGACCAACCGGCGAAGTGCCGACGCCAGCACCGGCAAGGCCGAACTGCAGGTGGGCAGCCCACTGCCAGATGTCTCCACCAACCTGATGGCCGGTCTGATCGAAGCGCTGGCGGCCGAGCCCTATCACGGACATGCCGGCTTGCCGAATGTTGCAGAGCGGCTGTTGCTGGAAGTGGACGACTTGTTCCCGGTGGCAGAGATGCTGGAACATCTGGGGTTTGCTGAACTCAAGGGCGCCGACATCACGCTCACAGAGGCTGGCAAGTTATTCGCCGAGTACGGTACCCAGGAACGCAAAGTCATTTTTGCGGAGCATCTGCTCAAGCAGGTGCCATTGGCCGCACGTATCCGGCAGGTATTGCAGGAACGACGCGGGCACTGGGCGCCACGTGTACGCTTCGAGCAGGAATTGGAAGACTCACTCAATGATGCCTTTGTGGCGGAAACACTGGAGAGCGTGATCAGTTGGGGGCGATACGCTGAAATTTTCTCCTATAACGACCACACCGAGACGTTCAGTCTGGAAGATGTCGAAGGCAGCCTATAGCACCTCCCAGCCATGGGATGACAGTCCACAGCAGAGCACAATTGGGTGCCCTGCTGACCGACAAGGCGTTTTGTACAGGATCTGATGTCGGCTACATCCCCTGTAGCCACAGCCTGCGGCAGTGGTTACAGGAATCAAATACACGCCTCGAAGAAAAGGTTGAACCGCCACCGTGCGCTAAGGTCAAGTGAGAAGGCAGTGATTTTAGGCTACCCAGCCTGCTGCTCGCTCACGACCCGTCACGAGAGGGCATTTTGTGTCTACATCCAACGCCTTGATCAGCGTAAAGGCTGCCACCGGCATTGAAGGTCTGGACGACATTCTTTCTGGCGGGTTGTCGCGCGGCCATGTGTTTTTGCTCGAAGGCGAACCCGGGACTGGCACCTCGCTACTCAAGGATGAGGGCCAGTGACTACCCTTGAAACCGTCTGCGCGCGCGCGATCATTCTCGCGCCGGTGGGACGTGACAGCCAGCTGGCGCTGATGATGCTCAACGAGGCCGGTTTCAGCGGCATCGCAGTGCAGGATCTGAAAGGATTGTGCGATGAACTTGAACAAGGCGCAGGCTTGCTGATCATCGCCGCCGAAGCCTTGCACGACGCGGATCTTGGGCCGCTGACAGGCTACCTTGAACAACAACCGACCTGGTCGGACCTGCCCATCGTGCTGCTCACTCACCACGGCGACCCCGAGCAGAACCCTTCTTCACCGCAGGGGACGCAATTAGGCAATGTCACGTTCCTGGAGCGACCTTTTCACCCGGTAACGTTTATCAGTCTGGTCACGACCGCACTTCGCGGCCGATTTCGGCAATATGAAGCGCGGGACCGCTTGATCGACCTCAGTCAAAGCGAACTGCGCTTGCAAAACACGCTGGAAACCCTCGAACAGCAGGTCGAGGAGCGCACCTCACAATTGCGCCACAACGAAGAAGCGCTGCGTCAATCGCAAAAAATGGAAGCAGTCGGGCAACTTACCGGCGGTATCGCTCACGACTTCAACAACATGCTGACCGGGATCATCGGCAGCCTGGAACTCCTGCGAAGACGCTTGGCTCGAGGCCGTACCGAAGACCTGGACAGCCTGATCGATCTCGGCGTGACCTCAGCCAACCGCGCCGCCGGGCTGACTCACCGACTGTTGGCCTTCTCCCGTCGGCAGTCACTGGACCCCAAACCGGTGGAGATGAACACGCTCGTCACCTCCATGGGCGAGCTGCTAAAACGCAGCCTCAACGAAAGCATACAACTGGACATGCAGTTAAGCGCTGAACTGTGGGTCGCCGAAGCTGACCCCAACCAACTGGAAAGCGCCCTGCTCAACCTGGTGCTCAATGCCCGTGATGCCATGCCCAACGGCGGAAAGTTGGTGGTGGAAACCTCCAACCAACACCTGGACACCCACTTCACCAAAGCCCACAACAACCTCGAGCCCGGCGACTATGTGGTCTTGAGCGTCAGGGATTCCGGTTGCGGCATGCCGGAGCACATTATCAGCCGAGCCTTCGATCCATTCTTCACCACCAAACCAATCGGCCAGGGTACCGGGCTGGGGCTGTCGATGATCTACGGTTTCAGCAAGCAATCCCACGGCCACGTCACCATCCAAAGTGACGTTGGCAAAGGCACAACAGTCAACCTGTTCCTCCCACGTTTCAGTGGCAATCTCGCGCAAGAGGTGCTGGTTGATCTACAGCAGGCGCCCTATGCCAAAAATGGTGAAACGGTGTTGATCGTCGAGGATGACCCTGTCGTACGAGTTCTGGTCAGCGAAGTATTGAGTGAGTTGGGTTATGCCTTCATCGAGGCCAGCGATGCCAGCAGTGCGGTGCCGATTCTCGACTCTGGCCAACGTATTGATCTATTGATCAGCGATGTGGGGCTACCGGGCATGAACGGCCGCCAACTGGCAGAAATTGGCCGACAGTTTAGGCCGGGGCTCAAAGTACTGTTCATTACCGGGTATGCCGAGCACGCGGCGGTGCGCGGCGGCTTCCTGGATCCCGGCATGCAACTGATCACCAAGCCATTCACCTTCGACCTGCTGACGGCGAAAGTGCGAGAGATGATCAGTGCATGAAGCGAAACGCCGATTTCGTAGCAGCTGGCGAAGCCTGCGCTCGGCCGCGCAGCGGTCGTAAAATCAGGCACTGCGTTTTTACAGGTTAACCGTGGTGGCATGATTTGCGACTGCTGCGCAGCCGAACGCAGGCTTCGCCAGCTGCTACGCAAGCAACGAGAAATAGCGAAAAATAGCGAAAAATAGCGAAAAATAGGGGACACCCATTAGCCGGTCCTGCGTCAAGATCCAAAGCCTACCCGCCCTGCTTTTTAACGGCAGGGTGTTTTCCTCGCTAAACCTGATCGGTTGAACCGGTCGAACCCGTTTCCTCGTTGCTGGCACGCAAGGTGCCGGCGTTGTTCAGGTCTTTGCCGGCGATCAGCGAGACGTCGTTACCGGCGATCAAGGCGCCGTTGGGGGCCAGGCGGTTGTTGGCGTTGGCCAGGTAGAGCACCGGCACCAGTACGGTTTCGCCGTTGACCGTGGCGTTTTCCATCCAGACGATGTCGTGGGTCAGGGCCGCGACTTGCTGGGAAGTGAGGGTCACGCCAACCGCCAGGTTGAGTTGCTGTTTGCTGGCGATGGCGTTGTCCATCAGGTACTTGTAGAGCTTCTCGTCCGAGGTCTGGCCGTCGATGAAGCGCTGGCCGGTACGCGCGACCACCGCTTGCTGGACCAGTTTCTGTTCGTAGAAACCATCGCCCAAGCGTTTGGCGCTCTCGTCGGGTTTGTAGCCCAAACCGGCCAACAGGTAGTCCGAGCTCATGAACTGTTTCAGGTCGGTGAGCACCGGGTTGGTTTCGATCAGGTATTTGTGCGGGTTGGACGCAACGGTGCTGGCCGGTAAACCCTGGACACGGTTGACCGTAAAGGCCGTGGAGCGGCCGGGCACTACAGCGCCCGAGGGGGCTGCGCCTGGAGTGGTGGCATTAGTTGCGCTGGCATCAACGCCAATGTTGGCTACCTGACGATCAGCCGGACTAAGATTAACAGCGCTGGCAGAAGCCTGAGCGATGCTGCCCAGCTGGATTTCCCGCGCCTGGTTGGTGGGTAGTCTCTCAGGGACAGACCACAGTTACTATTCGCCCTCAAAAACCGTGGTCTGGCCCCTATTTACTCTCGTTATTAAAACCGACCTAAGGAGACGCTGCAAAAATAGCCAACCGTCCCCACCCTTGGCACACTGAGTACCTTCAACCAACCACCCTCTCCGTGAGCGTTACGCGCGTGCAGAAGACCTTCTCCGAACTCGAATACACCGG
>NZ_JBVASJ010000053.1:0-29955 GCF_057813935.1 Pseudomonas sp. F220 | reverse complement strand
GTTGACCCGAAAATCAGCAAAATGAGGGCGAAAATCGGCCCTGGAAATGCAAAATAAGGCCGGCAGGTTGAAAAAAACCGGCTTGGCAATGGGGGCGGTGCGAACGGGTTAATTGTTCAGCGTCTCCCTAATGGAAATCATATCGGCTACATGGGGCATGAAAATAGTTTGCGTGGTGTATCCCCCGTTGATGCCACGATGAATGGATGTGCTGTAATCACGCTCTGGGATCATCCCTGAGTAGTTTTTTACGTAAACGCTGTATACCTCTGGAACTGCGCCTGACTCTAAAGCTCTTAATTTGGCGTATCCTTTGGCTAAGTTAGGATCTATGGTTGCATAGAATCCCTTTCCTAGTTGTTTTTTTCCGATGCCCAATTCGGGATCTATTCCTTGCATGAGTTTTTTTGAATGTTTGTCTGTAGAGCCATGATGTCCAGCCATTTCGTAGATTGCATCTTGTGCTTTTGGCGTCGGGGTAGAGAGTCTTCTTATCTTATTAAATGGCTGTGTGGGTCTGCTAACTTCTAGTAGCTCAAAAGTGTGTTTTGATTTGGCTCGTGGAAAGAGGTTGCTTAAGAAGCCAAGCATTTTACTCCAAAATGAATGGCCAGTTGGGTCGCGGCGATTAACCGAATCCCCCCCACAATACGCATACCCATTCAACCCACCCTCCCCAAACGGACTCCAACTGTCCGGGCTGTTAAAGCGCATCAACACCAGGTTAAACGCCCGATAGCCATTACCCAGCAGATAGTGCCCGGTCACCGGGTCCGGGCGTTCGCCGTTGAAGCCAAGCAGGCTGAGCAAGCCGTTTTCCGGGGCTCGGTGGCCGTAAGGTGAGTAGGCGAGGGGATGAGTCCGCGTCGCGTCGAGTGCGTACAATACCGAGCGTTGTTGATCGGTGGCGAGCAAGGTGGTTTCGACGGTGCCGCCCTGGCGCTGTTGTTGCGCCAGCAGTTGATCCTCTTGCTGAAAGATCGAGCGCTGCACCGAGCCCTGAATCTCGGTGGCCAGGCGGGTTTTCAGGTAGAAGTGCTGGGTGCTAGCCTGCGCCGATGGCGTGCAAGCGGCCAGGCGATCCAGTGGGTCGTAGTGGTAGCGGCAGAGCAGGGTTTCGCGGTTCGTCGGCATGGGGTGGGCTCCCTGAAAGGCTCGTCGATTCAGGTCCTCACTCTCGCGCAATTGGCCAATGCTGCCTACTAGCAGAACTGCTAGGATCGGAGGCTGTCGGGAGGTCGAAATCATCAATTCGACGATGCGCCAAGCGGCTACATCGAGTGTTGATGTGAACGCTATAAATGAATCCGTTCCCATTCTCCCCGTGCTTTTAGATAACCAAGTTTATTATTTGCGAATGATGAGAGCTTTCTGAACTGGAGAGCGGGCGGTACGAGGTATAACGGAATAATAATGTTTGACTGAAATGTCATCATACATAATAGGGTGAAGGATAACTGTCCCCTCATCCTGGCCGGTGCCCACGGTGTAGTCCACTCCATGTTTTTTAGATTGAATATTTTTCACGTAGACTTTAACCACTGATGCACTGTCAGCAGGTTTGGTGGGGTGGTGCAGAAAGTCTCTGGCATAACTGTCGGCGCCCTCTACCTCTTGTGTGATATAGAGCCCTTCACCATGTTTCAGTTTTGTTAAGCTACTGTTGGTGCCGGAAAATTTTTCCAACGGGCCATTTTTTACCAGGTTATCAGCGCCAGCGACTGTGGTTCCGTGAAATCCCAAGGCAGATATTGTTCTGGGAGGCAGGGGCTTTTTGATATTTTGTGTAGCCTTTCTCATAACCCTAAGCTTTCTTAATACATACTTCACCCACGCCCAAATATGCCCTGTCGGATCGCTCCGATTCACCGGATCCCCAGCGCAATACACATACGCATTCAATCCACCCTCCCCAAACGGACTCAAACTGTCCGGGCTGTTGAAACGCATTAACACTGGGTTAAACGCCCGATAGCCATTACCCAATAAATAATGCCCGGTCACCGGGTCCGGTCGTTCGCCGTTGAAGCCGAGCAGGCTGAGCAAACCACCCCCCGGGGCTCGATGGCCGTAGGGTGTATAGGCGAGGGGGTGAGGCTGTGTCGCGTCGAGTGCGATCAACACCGAACGTTGTTGATCGGTGGCGAGCAAGGTGGTTTCCACAGTGCCGCCCTGGCGCTGTTGTTGGGCCAGCAGTTGATCGTCTTGCTGAAAGATCGAGCGCTGCACCGAGCCCTGAATTTCGGTGGCCAGGCGGGTTTTCAGGTAGAAGCTCTGGGTGCTGGCCTGCGCTGATGGCGTGCAAGCGGCCAGGCGATCCAATGGGTCGTAGTGGTAGCGGTAGAGCAGGGTTTCGCGGTTCGTCGGCATGGTGTGAACTCCCTGAAAGGCTTGTCGATTCAGGTTATTACTCTTCCTGAATTGGCCAATGCCGCCTACTAGCAGAACTGCTAGGGTCGGGGTTGCTGATGGGGCGGAATCATCGGCTTCGACGATACGCACCCATTATTCAGTTAGCGGGATACTTTCCTACCAGATTTAACGCCTGCCCCTTCTTATCGAGGAGTTGGACGAACCTGAACTCCAATCGCTTGGCCCTGACTCTCCAGACCAGGTGGAGTTTGAAGATGAGTAATTTGCGGGTCTGTATGGCTGTATGGTAGCGACAGGGCGATTCGCGGCGGCTGAGGACGATCCAGATACAGCAGCTGAAGGAGGCGTAGATTGATTTGGTTTTACCACCGCAATCTGCGTTGATCGACCGTAATTTGGACCTACTGAAGCGACCTGCGTTGCTTGAGTTCTAGCGGCCAAACGGTCCCACATGCTTGCGCCGCCGGATGAGCCGGGGAGTGAGGCGTTACTTTCCCGAGACGGAGTCGAACTTGGGAGCCCCCCAACCTTAGAATGAAACCAACCATCTTTGGCGGTGAAGGGATTATTACTTGGCGCCGCCCCAAGCTTTGAGAGTCCATTCGGGTTGGGAGCTCCCAAGGTGTTGAGCAATTGTCCATTAACGCTTGAACTCAAAGCGCTCACAGCGTTATGGCCTGCTGCTCTTTGCGCCTGATAGGCACGAAGAAAATCATTCGTTGTATCTATCAGATTGTTGAGCCCAATGCGAAACAACGAAAAGAAAGCATGCCCAGTCGAATCCTGATTCATGACCGGTTCACCCCCGCAATACGCATACGCATTCAACCCACCCTTCCCAAACGGACTCCAATTGTCCGGGCTGTTGAAACGCATTAACACTGGGTTAAACGCCCGATAGCCATTACCCAATAAATAATGCCCGGTCACCGGGTCCGGTCGTTCGCCGTTGAAGCCGAGCAGGCTGAGCAAACCACCCCCCGGGGCTCGATGGCCGTAGGGTGTATAGGCGAGGGGGTGAGGCTGTGTCGCGTTGAGTGCGTTCAAGACCGAGCGCTGTTGATCAGTGGCTAGCAAGGTGGTTTCCACGGTGCCGCCCTGGTGCTGTTGTTGCGCCAGCAGTTGATCCTCCTGCTGAAAGATCGAGCGCTGCTCCGAGCCCTGAATCTCGGTGGCCAAACGGTTTTTCAGGTAGAAGCGCCGGGTGCTGGCCTGCGCCGATGGCGTGCAAGCGGCCAGGCGATCCAGTGGGTCGTAATGGTAGTGGCAGAGCAGGGTTTCGCGGTTCGTCGGCATGGGATGAGTTCCCTGAGAGGTGCGTCGATTCAGGTTATTACTCTCCCTGAATTGCCCAACGCTGCCTACTAGCAGAACTGCTAGGGGCGGGCTGCAGAGAGGCCGAAATCATCAACCATCGACGATGGGCCGCGAGGTTAAATCGAGGTTTGAGGTGAGTGCTTTAAATAAGTCTGTTTTTTGTCGCCGCTTCTGGGAGCACTATAATTTCGACCTTCACTGGATAAGTGAATTTGCCTTTGACTTTCTTTTTTGCTTCTTTGGGGGTGTCTGCGTCCACTGATCCATATTGGTTACTGTGAATGCCATTAACCGCGCGGGCGGTGTAGATGTAAGTAATCATTTAAGTTCCTTTTATTAGTTAGACAGTGATGTGCAAGGTATCCGTCTGTAGGGGTGAAACCCTGTTGATAAAGTTTTAAGTCCTGGATGATGTTTCGTCTACTGTCAGAAATTACAGGTCGCATCGACAAGTCTGGTGTTTCGGACGGGCGGTTGACTGCCTTGAAAGTATTGGGGTGTGAGTAGGGTCATTAGTGAAGAAGACGGATTTGATCGTCCCCACGCGCCGCAAAGGAATGCCTCACTGGACGCTCTTGGATGTGACGCAGAGCGTCACGGGCTGCATTCCCACGCGGGAGCGTGGGAACGATCGGCGTGAGTTTTTTATGACGAAGCTTGCGCCTGCAACCGCCGCCCGATTACGTCCATCAAGTCGCAGCCGTCGCGCAGGGGGATGGCGAGGACTCGGGCGAAGTCGTGGAGCACCACCGCGTCGCTGCTGATTTCTTCGCGCAGGACAAGGTTTTCCAGCAGCTGGGTCACGGCGCGGATGCGGTAGGCGGCCGTGTCGTGGAGCACGTCGGGGGGTGCCTGAGTGTCGATGAGCTGGGAGTGGAAGTCGTTGTCGATGCCGGTGATGGGCATGTATCGGTTCATGATTTGCTCTCTATTTTGTTCGCTGAATGCCGTCACTATTCGTCGCCAAACGAAGGGTGGCGGCTGTACGCGGGTTGGCGAACCGGCAACAGAGAAAACCGGCAGACTCGAGAGTCTCCCGCGCACAGCCGCCATAAAACAAGCGGCTTTGCGGGTGCAAAAGTACCTGCAAGCAGACAACTTTTTGCATTCTCACACACGGAGTGAACGATCAATCTTACAACGCCGCCAACTGCCCCTGATACAGCACCGGCCCGGTCGGTTGCCCGGTCGGCGAGCCGCCTTGTGGTTCAAGGCTGACGGCCAGCGCAATCGGCGTGCAGAGCAGGGTTTGCTGCTCTTCGCTCAGGTTGACCCGGCCTTTGCCGCCGACCGGCAGCAGGCCGAGGGAGATCGGTTTGCCGTCGGGTCCAATGGCCCACAGTTCCAGGCTGCGACCCGGTTCGACGGCAGCAAGGGTCAGTGGTTCGACTTGCAGGTAGTCGTCATGGGCCTTGATCCGCAACGCAGGTTGTTCGGTGGCACTGATCAGCGTCGCGCTGTAACGGGCGTCGTCACGGGTGTAGAGAATGCCCAGGGTCACGGCCACCAGCAGCGAACACACCGCGGCGGTGACGCGCAGCCAATTCCAGAACGGACGCTTCTCTGGCACGTGTAATTGCTGCGGCTCGATCCGTGCAGTGATGGCCCGCCATACGCGGTCCGGCACCGGCTCTTCGACCAGCGGCTCGTTCAGGCTGACCAGGGTTTCCTGCCACTGGGCCAGCTCAGCGCGCAGTGCGGCATCTTCGCGCAATAGTTGTTCGAAACGCCGGCGAGCAGCGGCGGGCATCAAGCCGATGGCGTAATCGGCGGCCAGTGCGCGGCGCAGGCGGGGGGTCAGGTTGTTCATGCTTCAAGGCACCTGCGCAGGCGCTCCATACCGCGGCGAATCCAGGATTTGACCGAGCCCAGTGGCGCGGCCAGATGTTCGGCCAGCTCAGCGCACGATAAACCCTGAAAGTAGGCGACGGTGATCGATTGACGCTGCATGCCTTCGAGGTTTTCCAGGCAGTGCTTCAATGCACTGGCGTCGCGCACACGGCTCAACAGTTCATGGGCAGACGGGGCTTCATCGACCAGCGCCTGTTCTTCCCGCTCGCCAAGAGGCCGGTCGCGATGTTTGCGTAACTGGTCTATGGCCTGATTTCGGGTGATGTTGATCATCCAGGTCAGCGGCGCGGACAGATGCTCCTGGTAGCGTGAGGCGTTGTTCCAGATCCGCACGAAGCTCTCTTGCAGCACATCTTCAGCCAGATCGCGACGCCCCATAAAGCGCAACGCCACGCCGTGCAAACGCGGGGCAACGCTGCGGTAGAGGGTTTCAAACGCGCGACGGTCGCCCAGTGAACACTGGGCCAGAAGCTGTCGGAGCTGATCGGCGTCGTCGGTGGAAATGACGGTTCTCCAAGTAGTCGATGTAGCGGCGGTTGGCTGCGTGCGGTGCCGGTTGCAGGCAGAGGTTAGTTCACGGCGCGCAGTTGTTCCATTCACGGAGGACCCTCAAAGCAAACGCCGGCCCTGATGCGCAGGGCCGGCATCAATGCTCAACTTTTAGGCAGCAGCACTTTGTCGATGACCTGGATCACGCCGTTGGACTGGTTCACGTCATAGGTGGTGATGTCGGCGGTGGCACCTTTTTCATCCTTGAGCACGATGTTGTGCGGGCCATTCATCATGATCCACAACTTGCCACCACTTACAGTAACAAGCTCTGCCTTGCCGCCGCCGGTCTTGATCCGTTTGGCCAACTCCGCCATATCGAGCTTACCGGCGACCACGTGGTAGGTGAGGATGTGAGTCAGGGTGGCTTTGTTTTCCGGTTTGAGCAGGGTGTCGACGGTACCGGCGGGCAGGGCGGCAAAGGCCGAGTTGACCGGCGCGAACACGGTGAACGGGCCTTTACCTTTGAGGGTGTCGACCAGCCCGGCGGCTTTTACGGCGGCAACCAGGGTGGTGTGGTCGGCTGAGTTGACGGCGTTATCGATGATGTCTTTGCTCGGCATCATGCTCTGGCCGCCGACCATCACGCTGTCGTGGCTCATGTCGGCTGCTTGTGCGATGGTCATCGTCAGGCCGCTGGAAAGGGCCAGGGTCAGTAGGCTGGCGATCAACGGGGTTTTAATCGGAGTGCGTTTCATGGTGATGATCCTCGTGGGGAAAATCGGTCAGGAGTGTCTGTCCGTGCTTGATATACGTTGGCCGGTGGACACTGGATGCAGTGCGCGGGAAATTTTTTCGACTGGATTTCAGAGGGGCTGACGACTGACCGCAACAACGCTCCTCACGCTGGGAACAATCCCCGTCCTTGCCAGTCCAACGGCTGCTTTTCACTACCCATTGCAGGGTGGTTTTCATGGCCCAAGAGGTTGTTTCGATGAAGGTTTCTCGCGGTATTGCACTCGCTTTGCTCATGACCCTGGCGACAGGCCCGGTCTTCGCGGCGTTCAACCTGAGCGATGTGGCCAACGCAGTCTCCGGTGCGCAAGGCAATCAGAGCGACGATGGGGCAGACGCGGCAGCGCCCGATTTGCTCGATACGCTGGGTTCGCAGCTCGACATCACTCCGCAACAGGCGCTCGGCGGAGCCGGCGCGATGCTCGGGTTGGCGAAGAATCGGCTGAGCGCGACCGACTTCTCGCAATTGAGCCAAAGCGTGCCGGGCCTGGATCTGCTCTCGGGCAATAACGCCCTGGGTGGGCTGGGTGGGCTGGGTGGCTTGGGTGGACTGCTGGGTCCGTCCGGCCAGTCTTCAATGCTCAATGGTTTGTTGGGCAACGTGAAAGACACCAGTGACCTGAACAACGCCTTCAGCGCTCTGGGCATGGACAGCGGGATGATCGGCCTGTTTGCCCCGGTGATCCTGCAATACTTCGGTCAGCAGGGCGTTGGCGGCTCGCTGCTGCAAAGTCTGGGCGGGATCTGGGGCGCTGGTAGCTGATTCAACGGCACTCGGCGCGCAAGGCGTCGATGCGCTGGTCCTTCTCGGTCTAGAGCTGGTTGACCCAGTTCTGGACGGTCTGGCGAAACGCCGGATCGTTTTCGTAATCACCCTGGCACAGTGCCGGGTCCAGCTCGCGGGTCTGGATGTTGATGATCACCTTCGGCACATCACCACTGATCAAACTCCAGAACCCCGGGATCTCCGCCTGCGGGTAAACCACCGTCACGTCCAGAATCGCATCCCGGGCGTGAGGCCAAATCGCACGTGAGTGCTGACGAATGTTTCACGTTTGGTTGGGTAGGGTGGTTTCAGCTATAGATTGCTGGAAGGTCGTGCGGACCTTATCGCGGGCAAGGACTAGGCGTCCCCCCCTGCTCCTACAGATGGGTCCAAAAAAACTGGACCACAACAGGCTTGCCCGCGAAGTGATCTCAAGAGCGAACGAATTCCAACGTTACGGTCTAAAATCCCGCTGCCTCATTCCCCTAAGGAACCCTCTCAAGTGAAATCCGTCCTTGCACTTTTGTCCCTCCTGGCCCTGCCGGTCATGGCCGCCGAGCCGACCCTTTACGGGCGCTACGAAAACATCAAGTTGCCGGAAATCGGTGAGACCCTGCAAGCCAAAATGGACACCGGAGCCCTGACCGCGTCGCTGTCGGCCAAGGACATCGAGATCTTTACCCGTGATGGCGAAAAATGGGTGCGTTTCCGCCTGGCGACCAAGGGCGCAAGCGACAAGGTCTATGAGCATAAAATCGCGCGGATCAGCAAAATCAAAAACCGCGCCGATGAGGACGAAGACAAGGTAGGTTCCGAGGCCACCAAGCGTCCGGTAGTGGAACTGGAAATGTGCCTGGGCAACGTCAAGCGCACCGTCGAGGTCAACTTGACCGATCGCAGCAGCTTCAACTATCCACTGCTGATTGGCGCCAAGGCGTTGCGTGAGTTCGGTGCAGCAGTGAACCCGGCTCGGCGGTTTACGGCGGATAAGCCGGATTGCTGATTGGGGTTGAGAGCTTAACCCGCAGTAGGGAAAGCAGACATCGATTGAGCTCCGTGCAGGGTCCAAAAAACCGGACCCTCAGCATCGGAGCTTTTTCAGGCGTTGCCTACTAGCAGAACTGCGAGGGTTTTGGCCTTGCTCGTTTCAAACCGGCGGCTGGGTTTCCAACATTGACGGTCGCTGACTGACTTCGGCATACCAGGCGCCAAGTTTTGGATTGGCTTCACGCCAGTTCAGGTCCGGGTGGCGGAAGTCCAAGTAACCCAAAGCACACGCCACACTGATCGCCGCCACATCGAAATGGCTGGTCAGCTCGGCAATCGCATCTGCTTCCAGCACCGCCAGGGCGCGGCGGATTTTGTTGCGTTGGGCTTCGAGCCACTCGTCCCAGTGTTTTTCCGGGGCGCGCAGGGCGACTTCGTAACGCACCAGTACCGAGGCATCCATGATCCCGTCGGCCATCGAGGCCAGGGTCAGGCGGCGCCATCGGGCCGAGCCGTCGCGGGGGATCAGCGGGTTGCCGACGTGCTGGTGGTCGAGGTAGTCGAGAATCACCCTGCTGTCGTGCAGCACATTACCGTCGGCCAGGCGCAGGGCCGGGATTTTACCCAACGGGTTGTCCTGATTAAGGGCGGCGTTCGGGCTGACGGGGCTGAGTTGGCAGTCTTGCAGCGCCACGCGGTCCAGTTGGCCTGTTTCGTGGAGCAGCACCATCACTTTGCGAACGTAAGGCGAGGCTGGGTTGTGGAACAAGGTCATGCTGGGGGCGGACATGGACATTCCTCACAAAATGGGCAGGGCGTTAGCCTATTAAGTTCCGGGGCGGCTGGCGAGGGTTCTGTGTCGCTGGTGGCTCCTACACCTTCATCCTGGGGTTGACCACCTCCCCGTAGCAGCTGGCGAAGCCTGCGTTCGGCTGCGCAGCAGTCGCAAAACCTGCCACCGTGGTGGGGCAGGTATAACGCGTTGGCTGGATTACGACCGCTTCGCAGCCGAACGCAGGCTTCGCCAGCTGCTACGGGGCCGGCGATTACCTGTTAAAACGAATGCGCCTGCTTGCGGCGTTTCCATTGGTTCAGCCGTTGTTGCAGATTCAGCGGGCTATGAATCTGCTGCTGCCGTGCGCGACTGAACAGGATCAACGCCAGTTCGGCGGTGGCCAGGGCATCGGCGCTGGCGTGGTGGCGTTCACCAACCTGCAGTTTGAAATGGGCGATCCAGTCATCCAGTCCGGCTTCACGAATGTGCGCCTGGGGACAGAGCAGCGGCGCCATGTCGGCGATGTCCAGAAAAGGGTGCTGCAAACGGTAACCCAGGCTGTCCTTCAAGGCCCGCCCGAGCATGTGCTGGTCGAACGGTGCATGGAAGGCCAGCAACGGGCTGTCGCCGACGAACTCCATGAAGTCCAGCAAGGCTTCGACCGGATCGCTTCCGGCGGCAATGGCACTGGGGCCTAGGCCGTGGATCAGTACGCTGGGGCTGAGTTTGTGATCGGTGCGCTGT
Organism: Pseudomonas sp. F220; assembly: GCF_057813935.1. NCBI lineage: Bacteria > Pseudomonadati > Pseudomonadota > Gammaproteobacteria > Pseudomonadales > Pseudomonadaceae > Pseudomonas > Pseudomonas sp. F220. The sequence goes on along the minus strand of NZ_JBVASJ010000053.1, from coordinate 19,858 downwards.
AGGGTTCGCTCGAATTGCTGGCTGAAATCGATCGCGCCGTCTTCGATCACTACCGCACCGATGGACAGCACCAGATCCTTGTTCAGGTTGAGCCCGGTGGTTTCCAGATCGACCACCACCCAGCGCTGCTCGCGCAGGCTGCATTCGCTCATCTGCGGGGCGACCATCAAACGCTCCAGTCGCTGTTGCTGTTCACCCGTCAGTGTCGGGCTATTGGGGCGTAGCCAGGAGAACAGGCTCATAGTTGATACCGTAGCGTCAGGCTGCTTTGCAGGCGTTGGGCCTGACGCAGGGATTCACGCAGGATTCGTCGGTCCAGATGATTGAGGCTGTCAGGGTCAACCCGGTTGGAGTAGGGCAGGTTCTCGCGGGTTTGCAGCTGATGCTGCTGCATGCGGGTTTGCTGGATGAAGTGGTAGGCCTCTTCATAGGCCGCGCCATCCAGCCGTTCGATAACCTCCTTGGCGACCAGTTGCCGCAGGCGTTCCAGGGTGTTGTTGGCTTCGATGCCGTTGGCCAGGGCCAACAGTCGGGCGCCGTCGACGAAGGGGGTCAGGCCTTGGACTTTCAGATCCAGAGTGGCCTTTTCGTTGCCCTTGCGGGCCAGCACGAACTCGCGGAAACGCCCCACCGGCGGGCGTTGACGCAAGGCGTTTTCCGCCAGCATGCGCTGAAACAGTCGGTTGTCAGCGACCTGATCGAGAATGCTGCGGCGCAATTGCTCACAGCCTTGCTCATCACCCCAGACCACTCGCAAATCGAAATAGATGCTCGAGCCCAGCAGGTTCTCCGGTGTTGCTTCACGGATAAACGCAGAGAAACGCCGGGCCCATTCGGCACGCGACAAACACAGCTCGGGGTTACCGGCCATGATGTTGCCCTTGCACAGGGTGAATCCGCACAGCGCCAGGGTCTGGTTGATCTGCTGCGCCAACGGCAGCAGTTTGCTACGGATCTCGGCAGCATGCGCAGCGTCTCTCGCTTCGAAGAGGATGCCGTTGTCCTGATCGGTATGCAGTGTCTGCTCGCGGCGACCTTCACTGCCGAAACACAGCCAACTGAACGGCACACCGGGATCGCCCTTGTCCGCCAGGGTCAATTCGATAACGCGGCACACGGTATGGTCGTTGAGCAAGGTGATGATGTGGGTGATCTGGGTCGAGGACGCACCGTGGGCGAGCATGCGCTCCACCAGTTGGCCGATCTCGCCGCGAATCGCCACCAGGTTTTCCACCCGAGGTGCGTTGCGGATGGTCCGCGCCAGATGCACCAGATCGACCCGTTGCAGGGAAAACAGATCGCGCTCCGAGACCACGCCGCACAGGCGCTGATCCTTGACCAGGCAAACATGGGCGATATGCCGTTCGGTCATGGCAATCGCTGCGTCAAAGGCGCTGTGATCGGGCGTCAGGGAAAACGGCGCCTGGGTCATGTGCCGTTCGATGCTCTGGTTGAAATCGTTGGTGCCATCGGCGACCACCTGGCGCAGGTCACGCAGGGTGAAAATGCCGATTGGAGCTTTTTGCTCATCGACCACCACGATGCTGCCGACCTGTTGCTCGTGCATCAGGGTCACCGCTTCGCGTAGCGGCGTGAGCGGGCTGCAGGACACCGGATGGCGCATGGCCAACTCGCCCAGGCGTGTATTGAGCGAATACTGGGTGCCGAGGGTTTCCACGGCTTTTTGCTGAACTTGCTGGTTGACCTGATCAAGCAGGCTGCTGACCCCGCGCAGGGCGAAGTCGCGGAACGGGCTCGATAGCGCAAACAGCTTTATGAACGCCGGTTTGTTCAGTTGCAGGCAAAAGGTATCTTCGGCCGCCAGGTGTTCGGTACGTGTCGCGCGTTCGCCGAGCAGTGCGGCCAGAGGGAAACACTCGCCGGTAGTAATTTCGAAAGTGGTTTCGGTACCGCCCTTGGCGGTGTGCGGGCGCTCACCGACGACGCGTCCTTGCTTGACGATATAGAAGTGTTCAACCGGACCGTCGGCGGGCTTAATGATGCTCTCACCCGGGGCGTAGAAGCGCAGTTGGCATTGCTCGACCAGGTAAGCCAGGTGAGCATTTTCCATCTGATTGAAAGGCGGGAACCGTTGAAGGAACTGCACGGTGCCATGGATGTTCTGCAACACCGCCGTTTTCCCTGCCTGGGTGAAGGCATCCGCTTTACTCATAATCATTACCGCAGTCTTTTTTGAATTGTTGTTGGATCATCAGCTATGGTCGGCCCCTGTGCGCGGGGTGCCCATTGGACGTAAGTCTAGGTGGCTACCCTCTAAGTCGAAGTTTCGGAGAAAACCTACAGAGCGAACGCAAAAAACTGTCATAAGCTCTATTAGCAACTCTCCGACGAAATGCCCGTCGAACGTTTGTTCAGTGATGCCTGAGCACCGTGCCAAGGGATTGATTCAAACACGTAGAGAAACGTATGCCCGACCACGATATTTTGACTGATGCCGAGCGCGAGGCGCTGAGCGCCGTCATGCTCGAACCTGATTTGCCGCCGCAGCGCGTATTGATCGCCGATGACGATAAGGACGCGCGCGAGCTGCTGGCGGAAATTCTTGGTCTGGATGGCATTCGCTGCGTCACGGCGGCCAGCGGCAAAGCGGCTCTCGAATTATTGAAATCGAGTAAATCGATTGGCTTGCTCATCACTGATCTGCGGATGGCACCGTGCAATGGTCTGGATTTGATACGCAAGGTGCGCGAGTCGGAGCGGGCAGCGCTGCCGATTATCATCATTTCCGGGGACGCGGATGTCAGAGATGCCATCGCCGCCATGCATTTGAGTGTGGTGGATTTCCTGCTCAAGCCGATCGATACCAACGAGTTGCTGGCGTTGGTGAGGCATGAGTTGGGAGTGGTGCCGTAGGTGTGTGGTGTTACTCATGACGCTATCGCGAGCAAGCTCGCTCCTACAGGTATTGCGCGGTCCCTGTAGGAGCGAGCTTGCTCGCGATAGCGGTTTCGGGACAACCAAAACAAAAAAAGCCCTGGTCTCGCGATCAGGGCTTTTTGTTATCTACCGCTAACGCTTATTCACAGACCATTCTTGGCCTTGAACTCGCGGCGGCGACGGTGCAGGACCGGCTCGGTGTAACCATTTGGCTGTTTAGTGCCTTCGATCACCAGTTCGACGGCCGCCTGGAAGGCAATGTTGCTGTCGAAGTTCGGTGCCAGCGGACGGTATAACGCGTCGTTGGCGTTCTGCCGGTCGACCACGGGTGCCATGCGCTTGAGGCTTTCCAGCACCTGGGTCTCGTTGACGATGCCATGGCGTAACCAGTTGGCGATGTGCTGGCTGGAAATACGCAGCGTGGCACGGTCTTCCATCAGGCCGACGTCGTTGATGTCCGGTACTTTCGAACAACCCACGCCTTGGTCGATCCAGCGCACCACGTAACCGAGGATGCCCTGGGCGTTGTTATCCAGTTCGTTCTGGACTTCTTCGGCCGACCAGTGGGTGTTGCTCGCCAACGGGATGGTCAGGATGTCGTCGATCGATGCGCGACCACGCTTGGCCAGTTCGGCCTGACGGGCGAACACGTCGACCTTGTGGTAGTGCAGCGCGTGCAGTGCAGCGGCGGTCGGCGATGGCACCCAGGCAGTGTTCGCGCCGGCCAGCGGATGAGCGATTTTCTGCTCGAGCATCGCGGCCATCAGGTCGGGCATGGCCCACATGCCTTTACCGATCTGGGCGCGACCTTGCAGGCCGGTGCTCAGGCCGATATCGACGTTCCAGTTCTCGTAGGCGCCGATCCATTTCTGCGCCTTCATGTCCGCTTTACGCACCATCGCGCCAGCTTCCATGGAGGTGTGGATTTCATCGCCAGTGCGGTCCAGGAAACCGGTGTTGATGAACACCACACGCTCGCTGGCTGCTTTGATGCAGGCCTTGAGGTTGACCGTGGTACGCCGCTCTTCGTCCATGATGCCGACTTTGAGGGTGTTGCGCGGCAGTTCGAGAACCTCTTCGATACGACCGAACAGCTCGTTGGTGAACGCCACTTCTTCCGGGCCGTGCATTTTCGGTTTAACGATGTAGACCGAGCCGGTACGGCTGTTTTTACGCGAGTTATTGCCGTTGAGGTTGTGAATCGCTGCGAGGCTGGTGACCAGGCCGTCGAGAATCCCTTCGGGCACTTCGTTGCCGTCTTTGTCGAGAATCGCGTCGATGGTCATCAAATGGCCAACGTTACGCACGAACAACAGGGAACGGCCGTGCAGGCTCAGTTCGCTTCCGTCGAGCGCGGTGTAGCGGCGGTCAGCGTTCATGGTGCGGGTAAAGGTCTTGCCGCCCTTGGACACTTCTTCGCACAGGTCGCCCTTCATCAGGCCGAGCCAGTTGCGGTAGATCACTACTTTGTCATCGGCATCGACAGCGGCGACCGAGTCTTCGCAGTCCATGATGGTGGTCAGCGCAGCTTCCATCAGCAGGTCTTTGATGCCGGCAGGGTCGGTCTGACCGACCGGAGTGCTGGCGTCGATCTGGATTTCGAAGTGCAGACCGTTGTTTTTCAGCAGGATCGCGGTCGGTGCAGCGGCGTCGCCATGGAAGGCGATCAACTGCGCGTCGTTGCGCAGGCCACTGTTGCTGCCGCCCTTGAGGCTGACCACCAGTTTGCCGTCAACGATCTTGTAACCGGTGGAGTCGACGTGGGAGCCGGCCGACAAAGGCACGGCTTCGTCGAGGAAGGCGCGAGCGAAGGCGATGACTTTGTCGCCACGGACCTTGTTGTAGCCTTTGCCTTTCTCTGCGCCGTTGGCCTCGCTGATGGCGTCAGTGCCGTACAGCGCGTCGTATAGCGAGCCCCAGCGGGCGTTCGAGGCATTGAGGGCGAAACGGGCATTCATCACCGGAACGACCAGTTGTGGACCGGCCATGCGAGCGATTTCGTCGTCGACATTTTGTGTCGTCGCCTGGAAATCCGCCGCTTCTGGCAGCAGATAACCGATGTCTTGCAGGAAAGCTTTGTAGGCCACGGCGTCATGCGCCTGGCCGGCACGGGACTGGTGCCAGGCATCAATACGCACCTGGAAGTCGTCGCGTTTGGCGAGTAGGGCTTTGTTCTTCGGCGCCAGGTCATGAATGACCTTGTCGGCACCGCCCCAGAACTTATCGGCGGTGAGGCCGGTACCGGGAATGGCTTCGTTGTTCACGAAGTCGAACAGGACTTTGGCGACCTGCAGGCCACCGACTTGAACGTGTTCAGTCATTGCTTGCCTCACTCTGCTCAGCTATTTCGCTTTTCAGCTCTTCAATTTAACAATGAAGCCTCTGGCCATTTAAACCACAAACCCCTGCACCAGTACATGCCATTGCTGGCGGCTGGGTGGGTCCAATCAACGGCAGAGCCTTGCTGACGGGGCTTTTCGGGGTTGCGATGGCGCCTGGGCAGACATCGATCCAGCGTTATGTAGTGCGCGCTTCGGCATACTACATGATGAATTGCGGTTGTGAAAATTAGACTAAATACGTCGTTTAGCGACTTAAGCCAGCTGTTCGGTCACGCTGGGGGATGGGATGTTCTCAAAAAACCATTAGATTGTTCCAGATAAATATAAAAACAGTACACGATTTGTTTTCTGTAGGAGCGAGCTTGCTCGCGATGGACGTTAACGATAACGCGTGTTTTCTGAATGAACGCGCCGCCCTTGAGTCCATCGCGAGCAAGCTCGCTCCTACAATAGAGATCCCATTGCCACGCACAATCAACCCTTGCCTATACTTGCTCTTCTATAACAAAAGTCATGACAAGAGGGCTGCGCCATGGATCATCTCGTACTCACCGTATTCGCCCCGGACAAGCCCGGTCAGGTCGAGCGCATTGCCCAGTGCATTGCTGAGCACGGCGGCAACTGGCTGGAAAGTCGCATGTCACGCATGGCCGGGCAATTCGCCGGGATCCTGCGGGTCGGTGTGCCGGCCGAGGCCTATGACGAATTGGTGGATGCGCTGCAAGGGCTGTCGGCGCACGGTATTCGCGTGCTGATTGCTGAAAGCGGCATCGAACAATCCTGCACCTGGAAGCCGATCGCTATGGAGCTGGTGGGCAATGACCGGCCGGGGATTGTGCGCGATATCACGCGGTTGTTGACTGAGCAGGGCGTGAACCTGGAGCGGCTGGTGACTGATGTGCGGCCGGCACCCATGAGCAGCGAGCCGTTGTTTCACGCGGAGGCGATTCTGGCGGTGCCGTTGACCTTGTCCCTGGATGTATTGCAGGCGCGCCTGGAAACCCTGGCGGATGATCTGATGGTCGAGTTGGTGTTGCGCAGCGAGGTCTAAGCCCTGAGGGAAAGGTTATCCAAGTAAAACGTGCACCTGCCTGTGGATAACCTGTAGAGATGCGCCGCCAGCCCAAGCCGGCCGGGCTTCTTTAGGGTTTGAGCAAAAAACGAACAGTTTCAAGGGCTTGTGCACAAACGACGGGGATCACGCTGTGGATAACCTTGGGACGGATGCTTGCAGGCCACGCTATGCGTGGTCTGCAGAGATTTGTACGTTTTTTGATCAGGCGCGTCGGCGCAGGCTGAACCAGGCATCCACGCTGTAAACCGCCAGACCTGCCCAAATAAATACGAATGCGATCAAGGTGCTTGAAGACAAATGCTCACCAAACAGCAGCACTGCCTGCGATAACACCAGGGTCGGAGCTATGTATTGCAGAAAGCCCAGGGTGGTGTAGGGCAAATGCCGTGCGGCAGCGTTGAAGCACACCAGCGGCACCAGCGTGATCGGCCCAGCAGCCACCAGCCACCAGGCTTCAGAGGTGGTCCAGAATGCAGCCTGAGCACTGGTCGCTACTGGATTGAGCAACATCCAGCCTAAGGCAATCGGCACCAGCATCCAGGTTTCCACCACCAGCCCGGGCAATGCCCTGACTGGTGCTTGCTTGCGGATCAACCCGTAGAAGCCAAAGCTCAGTGCCAGTATCAGCGACACCCACGGCAAGCTGCCGACTTGCCAGACTTGCTGCGCCACGCCGACGGTCGCCAGCACTACCGCCAGCCACTGCATGCGCCGCAGACGCTCGCCGAGCAACAGCATGCCCAACAGCACGTTCACCAGCGGGTTGATGTAATAGCCGAGGCTGGCTTCGAGCATGCGGCCGTTATTGACAGACCACACATAAGTCAGCCAGTTGGCTGCGATCAGCGTGCCGCTCAACGCCAGAATTGCCAGCCGGCGCGGGTTTTCACGCAGTTCGCGCCACCAGCCCGGATGCTTCCAGACCAACAACAGCAACGAGCCGAACAACGCGGACCACAGCACCCGGTGGACGATGATTTCCACAGCGGGCACGTTAGCGATGGCTTTGAAGTAGAGCGGGAACAGTCCCCAGATGATGTAGGCGGTCAGGCCTAGAACGTACCCGCGACGCGGGTTGGCGGCTTGCATACAGAATCCTTGCTTAGGCAGCTAACGGTCAGAGCGGCCATTGTAAGGAGGTTGTATAGATGTGTCGTGTTCGCTTTTGTAGGAGCGAGCTTGCTCGCGATGGACTCAAGGGCGATGCGTTTATTCAGAAAACACGCGTTATCGTTAACATCCATCGCGAGCAAGCTCGCTCCTACAAGGGGTCAGAACAACTTCAGTGGTTCTTCATTCAGCGCCGAAAGCTGTTCGCGCAATGCCAATACCTGATCGCCCCAATAACGCTCGGTGCCGAACCACGGGAAGCTATGGGGGAACGCCGGATCATCCCAACGTCGGGCCAGCCAGGCGCTGTAGTGCATCAGACGCAGTGCGCGCAACGGTTCGATAAGCGCCAGTTCACGCGGGTCGAAGTCATGGAACTCGCTGTAGCCGTCCATCAATTCCGACAATTGACCCAGACATTCCTGACGGTCACCGGCGAGCATCATCCACAGATCCTGCACCGCCGGGCCCATGCGGCAGTCGTCGAGGTCGACGATGTGGAACATCTCATCGCGGCACATCATGTTGCCGGGGTGACAGTCACCGTGCATGCGGATGTTTTGATGAGGCGTGGCCTTGTAGACCTCTTCCACTCGCTTGAGCAGATCCCTGGCGACCGACTCGTAGGCCGGGAGCAAACTGCGAGGAATGAAATTGCCTTCGAGCAAGGTCGTCAGTGAGTCATGACCAAAGTTCTTCACACCGAGGGCTTCGCGGTGTTCGAACGGGCGGGTGGCGCCGACCGCGTGCAAGCGGCCAAGCAATTGCCCGAGGCGATACAACTGATCCAGGTTGCCGGGCTCTGGAGCGCGGCCGCCACGGCGTGGAAACAGGGTGAAACGGAAACCGGCGTGTTCGAACAGACTTTCGCCGTTGTGGATCATTGGCGCGACCACTGGAACATCGCACTCGGCGAGTTCGAAGGTGAAGCGGTGTTCTTCGAGGATCGCCTCGTTGGTCCAGCGCTGTGGGCGGTAGAACTTGGCGATCAGCGGCTCGGAGTCTTCGATGCCGACCTGATAAACGCGGTTTTCATAGCTGTTGAGTGCCAGGATGCGGGCGTCGCTGAGAAACCCGATGCTTTCAACAGCATCGAGCACCAGGTCGGGTGTAAGGGTTTCAAACGGATGGGCCATGCTGACTCCTGCGCGCAGCAGGCTGCCGCGTCCGGCCAAACATGGTAGCGCAGACAGCGGAAGATAGGTGGTGACTGTGCTGACGTCATCGCGAGCAGGCTCGCTCCCACATTGTTAGATCTTCAGTGTGTTCGCGATTTTGTGATCAACACAGGTCCACTGTGGGAGCGAGGTTTGCCCGCGAATGGATCTATCAGGCGCCGACGATCCCGCCATCTTCTCGGCTGATTGCCATCACTGAAGACCTCGGTTTACCGTTCGGCAGATGCTCGGGGAAGGTGGAACCGCCGTTTTCGCCCGGGTGCTGAATACCGACAAACAACGTTTTCTGATCCGGCGAGAAACTGATGCCGGTCACTTCGCAGCCCACGGGGCCGACCATGAACCGACGGATCTCACCGCTGACCGGGTCGGCGCAGAGCATCTGATTGTTGCCCATGCCGGCGAAGTCTGCGCTGTTGCTGGCGTCGCCGTCGGTGAGAATCCACAGTCGGCCAGCGCTGTCGAAGCCCAGGCCATCGGGGCTGTTGAACATGTTTTGCGGGGTGATGTTCGACGAGCCGCCTTTCGGTGTGCCGGCGTGCACGGCAGGATTACCCGCCACCACAAAAAGATCCCAGGAAAAGCTCATGGCCGCGTGGTCATCACGGTTTTCCTGCCAACGCAGAATCTGCCCGTAGACATTCTTCTCCCGCGGATTTGGACCACCGACTGGCTGGTCATCTTCGCCGCGCTTGGCGTTGTTGGTCAGGGTGCAATAGACCTGGCCGTCTTTGGGGCTGACGACGATCCATTCCGGGCGGTCCATGCGCGTGGCGTTGACCACACTGGCGGCGAGACGTGCATGGATCAGCACTTGGGCCTGGTCGGCGAAACCGCTGCTGGCGTCGATGCCGTTCTTGCCGTGGGTCAGCTCGATCCATTGACCCTGACCTTTCGGATGGTCGGGATTGCTATCGCCGGCATCGAAACGCGCAACGTACAAGGTGCCGTGGTCCAGCAGGTCGCGGTTGGCCTTGGGGTTGCCGTGGTTGATCTTGTCGCGGCTGATGAACTTGTAGATGAATTCGCCGCGCTCGTCGTCGCCCATGTAGACCACGGCGCGACCGTCACTGGTCTCGGCCAGTGCAGCGTTTTCATGTTTGAAGCGGCCAAGGGCGGTGCGTTTGACCGGGGTCGATTGTGGGTCGAACGGATCGATTTCCACGACCCAACCGTGACGGTTGAGTTCGTTGGGATTTTTCGCCAGGTCGAAGCGCGGGTCATGTTGATGCCAGTTGATCTCTTTGCTGGCCGCTACAGCGCCGTAGCGCTTCTGTGCGGCGTCGAACTTCTGCTCGGGATTGCTGCTGCCGAAGCAGTCAGTGAAGTTCTCTTCACACGTCAGATAAGTGCCCCAAGGCGTCTTGCCGTTGGCGCAGTTCTGGAAGGTGCCGAGGACTTTTTTGCCGTGCTTGTCGGTACTGGTTTTCAACAGATCATGACCAGCGGCCGGACCGCTCAGACGCAGCGGCGAGTTGCCGTGAATACGGCGGTTGTAACGCGAGCCCTGGACGAATTGCCATTGACCGTTTTTACGTTGCACTTCGATCACTGACACGCCTTCGCTGGCCAGAGCCTTGCGCACGTCTTCCGCCGACTGCGGCATGCCGCCGTGGGGGTAGAGGTAACGGTAGTTGGTGTATTCGTTGTTGATCGCCATCAGCGCGCGGTCGTGGTCGCCGGGGAAAGCGAACAGGCTCATGCCGTCGTTGTTGTCGCCGAACTGGACTTCCTGGGCCTGGGCCGTGCCATTGCCGCTTGGGTCGAAGGCCGGGCCATTCTTTTGTAGCGCCTGGCCCCAGCTGATCAAGACTGATGATTTATAACCTGGCGGCAAGGTGATGGTGTCGCTGGTGGCGGCGGCAATGCTGGTGAAACCCAGCAATGTGCTTGAACCGGCACTGACGCTCGCGGCCAGTACGCTGCGGCTCAGCACGTTACCGCCCAGAAACATTGCCGCGCCGCACAGGGCACCGGCACTGATGAATCCGCGACGGCTAAGGCCGACGATTTTTTCGAGGTCGGTGGGCTGGTTTTCGTCTAATAGGTTCACATCAGGCTCCCTGCGGGTTTTTGCAGTCACCTTAAGGAGCGTTTATGAAGGAAATGTTGCAGTGGAATGTCAAACCGCGCCGCCAATCGCTGTAGCAGCTGCCGAAGGCTGCGTTCGGCTGCGTAGCAGTCGTAGTTCAGCAGACTCGGTAAAAGGTCAGAATCGCGGTGGCAGGTTTTACGACCGCTGCGTCCGAACGCAGGCTCCGCCAGCGGCTACGAAAAGCGCGTCCGCCCTTGGTTAAAGCGGTGTGCCGAGCAATACGTTGGACGGTGCGAATTGCACCAAGACGGGTTTTCCAGTCGTCATCGCCAAGCTTCTAAGGTGTAACGGCTCGGCCAACGCACACAAGGTTTGCCCGTTCGGCAGGGCGATACGTACCTCACTGGGGCCGTCTTCGGCGTCGAGAATTTCATCGATAATCCCGCTCAGGCAATTGTGTCCAGGTGTTGCGGTTTGATCGATGGCCAGTAAATCCAGCCAGCCAGCCTTGATCAATGCCACCACTTCAGTACCCCTTTCCAGCTCTAATCGCAGCGTGCTGTCGTGGGTGATCTGCGCCTGAATTGTCAGTCCCTCGGCCAGTTCCAGGCGCACCAGATCATTGCGCCCCTGACTGTCGATGGCCACGACCTTGCCATGCAGTTGATTACGCGCGCTGGTCCTGAGCATCAAACGGCCGAGCAGGTCCAGGTCACTGGCATCTTCTGCGGCTTCCAGCACTTGAGCCTGCAACGCTTGCAGGCGTTGATAAAGCCGCAATACCCGCTCACCTTCGCTGGATAACTTCGCCCCTCCACCACCCTTGCCACCGACGCTGCGCTCGACCAAAGGCTTCTGTGCGAGGTTATTCAACTCATCAATGGCATCCCAGGCCGCCTTGTAACTCAACCCCGCGCTTTTCGCGGCGCGAGTGATCGAGCCTTGCTCGGCAATGTGTTGCAGCAAGGCAATGCGTTGTGGACGGCGGACGATGTGTTGAGTCAAAAGCGTGGGCAAGGACATGGCGGTGCGCTACGAGCTGTATTGATGGGGTTGGACGTTGGCGTCTTGGGGCGTGAGAGTCAAGTCAGGTCAACTCGCCGGGTTTGGGTGTTCTGGCCAGGCAATAGACGTCGACCCGCTGGGCTCCCGCTTTCATTAGCAAACGGGCGAGGCTTTCGGCGGTGGCGCCGGTGGTCAACACATCGTCGACCAAGGCCAGATGTCGGCCTTTGATTTGCGCGTCGGGCGCCAGGGCAAATGCCCTTCGCAGGTTGTGTTTACGCGCTTTGGCATCCAGGTCTTGTTGCGCAGTAGTGTCCTGAATCCGTAGCAGCAAGCGTTCATCGCAGGGGATGTTCAGGCTGTCGCTGAGCCAGTGGGCGAGCATCGCCGCCTGGTTGTAACCGCGCTCGCGCAGGCGCTTGTTGGCCAAGGGCACGGGGAGCAGAGCGTCGGGCCGTATGAGGTCTTCATCAAAACGATGTTGCAGCGATTGGCTGAGAAGTTCGGCCAACAAACGACCAAACGGCCACTTTGCGTTGTGCTTGAAACGGGTGATCAAGCTGTCGACCGGAAAGCCGTACGTAAAGGGTGTTACGACCTGCTGAAAGGCCGGGGGCTTCTTCAGGCATTGGCCGCAAGTCAAACCGGTCATGGGCAAGGGCAGGGCGCAAATCTGGCAATGATCACCGAGCCAGGGCAGCTCACTTTCACAGGGTGTGCAGAGGGGGTGAGGGGTATCGGTGAGTTCGTCACAGAGTAAACAGGTTTGTTTGTTTTTTAACCAGATGTAAACCGGTCCTCTGTATTGTGGTTGACAGTGCATGTCTCTTCCTTAAATATGCCGAACATCCGTGTCGCGTCTGTGGGTATTACTTCCCGCCGCCGCTTGCCAAGCATAAACAAGGAATCGCCAATGAGCGCCAGCACCTTTGCCAACCTGCGTCATGACTGGTCTTTAGCCGAAGTCAAAGCGCTGTTTGTTCAGCCCTTCAATGACCTGCTGTTCCAGGCGCAGACGGTGCACCGCGCGCATTTCGACGCCAACCGCGTGCAAGTTTCGACGCTGCTGTCGATCAAAACCGGTGCTTGCCCGGAGGATTGCAAATATTGTCCGCAGTCCGGTCACTACAACACCGGGCTGGAAAAAGAAAAACTGATGGAAGTGCAGAAGGTCCTCGAAGAGGCCGCTCGCGCCAAAGCTATTGGTTCGACGCGCTTCTGCATGGGCGCAGCCTGGAAACATCCGTCAGCCAAAGACATGCCCTATGTGCTGGAAATGGTCAAAGGCGTGAAAGCCATGGGCCTGGAAACCTGCATGACCCTCGGGCGTCTCGACCAGGACCAGACCGAAGCCCTCGCCAGCGCTGGCCTGGACTACTACAACCACAACCTCGACACTTCGCCTGAGTTCTACGGCAGCATCATCACCACCCGTACGTACGCCGAACGCCTGCAAACCCTGGCTTACGTGCGTGATTCCGGGATGAAAATCTGCTCCGGCGGCATCCTCGGCATGGGTGAGTCCCTTGATGACCGTGCCAATTTGCTGATCCAGCTGGCCAACCTGCCGGAGCATCCGGAGTCGGTGCCGATCAACATGCTGGTGAAAGTCGCCGGTACGCCGCTGGAAAACGCCGATGACATCGACCCGTTCGATTTCATCCGCATGCTCGCAGTAGCCCGCATCCTGATGCCGCAATCCCACGTGCGCCTGTCCGCTGGCCGCGAAGCGATGAACGAGCAGATGCAGGCTCTGGCCTTCTTTGCCGGCGCCAACTCGATTTTCTACGGCGATAAATTGCTGACTACCTCTAACCCGCAGGCCGACAAGGACATGCAACTGTTCTCGCGCCTGGGCATCCTGCCGGAAGCCCGCGAAGAGCACGCTGACGAAGTGCATCAAGCGGCCATCGAGCAGGCGCTGGTGGAGCAGAAGAGCAGCGAGCAGTTTTATAACGCAGCTGTTTGATCGCCCCACCGATTCCTCTGATTGGAATGCAAAACACTGTGGGAGCGAGCCTGCTCGCGATAGCAATTTGGTATTCAACATAAATGTTGGATGTCATGGCCTCATCGCGAGCAGGCTCGCTCCCACGAGGTAATGCGACATCGTTTCTGAATTCTGACCCACGAGGCCTGCATGTCTTTTGATCTCGCCGCGCGTCTCGCTGCTCGTCGTGCCGAAAACCTTTATCGCCATCGCCCTCTGCTTGAAAGCCCTCAAGGCCCGGAAGTGGTGGTCGACGGTCAGCCGTTGCTGGCGTTCTGCAATAACGATTACCTGGGCTTGGCCAATCATCCGCAAGTGATCGAAGCCTGGCGCGCCGGGGCGTCCCGTTGGGGGGTGGGCGGCGGTGCTTCGCATCTGGTGATCGGTCACAGCGGCCCACACCATGCGCTGGAAGAAGCCTTGGCCGATTTGACCGGCCGCCCGCGGGCGTTGTTGTTCACCACCGGTTACATGGCCAACCTCGGCGCAGTCACGGCGCTGGTCGGGCAGGGCGATACGGTGCTGGAAGACCGGCTCAATCATGCGTCGTTGCTGGATGCAGGGCTGTTGTCCGGTGCGCGCTTCAATCGCTATCTGCACAACGATGCGGTCAGCCTGGCCAAGCGCCTGGAGAAAGCCACGGGCAACACGCTGGTGGTGACCGATGGCGTGTTCAGCATGGACGGCGACCTCGCCGATTTGCCCGCACTGGCCCGAGAGGCCAAGGCCAAAGGTGCCTGGTTGATGGTCGATGATGCCCACGGCTTTGGTCCGTTGGGTGCTAATGGTGGCGGGATCGTCGAGCACTTTGGTTTGAGCCAGGAAGATGTGCCGGTATTAGTCGGCACGCTGGGCAAAGCCTTCGGCACGGCTGGGGCGTTCGTCGCCGGTAGCGAAGAGCTGATCGAAAGCCTGATCCAGTTCGCCCGTCCGTATATCTACACCACCAGCCAACCGCCAGCCCTGGCGTGTGCAACGCTCAAAAGCCTCGAACTGCTGCGCAGCGAGCATTGGCGACGTGAGCACCTGAATGCGCTAATCCGCCAGTTCCGCCACGGCGCTGAGCATATTGGTCTGGAACTGATGGACAGTTTCACGCCGATCCAACCGATCATGATCGGCGACAGCGGGCGCGCCGTTCGCTTGTCGCAGATGTTGCGCGAGCGTGGCTTGATGGTCACTGCGATCCGTCCGCCGACTGTGCCGGCAGGCAGTGCGCGTTTGCGCGTGACCTTGTCTGCAGCCCACAGCGAGGCTCAGGTCCAGCTATTGTTAAATGGTCTGGCAGATTGTTTTAGCGAACTTGGACCGGAGCCAATCCATGCGTGATCGACTGATTCTGCTGCCCGGTTGGGGCCTCGGCATTTCGCCGCTGGAACCGCTGGCGGCTGCCTTGCAGGGGTTGGATGAACACCTGCGGGTCGAAATCGAACCGCTGCCGGAACTGGAATCGAGTGACCTTGATGAGTGGCTCGACGAACTCGACGCAACCCTGCCGGACAACGTCTGGCTGGGTGGCTGGTCGTTGGGTGGCATGCTCGCCTCGGAACTGGCCGCCCGGCGCGGCGACCGCTGTTGCGGCTTGCTCACACTGGCCAGCAATCCTTGTTTTGTCGCCCGTGCCGAATGGCTGAGCGCGATGCCTGGGGAAACCTTTGATGCGTTTCTTGCCGGGTGCGGTGCCGACCCACGGGGGACGCTAAAGCGCTTCGGCCTGCTCTGCGCCCAAGGCGCCGAGGACCCGCGTGGCATGGCGCGTCTGCTGCTGGGCGGTGCGCCGAATACGCCTCCGTCAGCCTTGTTGAGTGGGTTGGAGTTGCTCGCGCAACTGGATACCCGCCAAGCCTTGCAATCTTTTCGTGGCCCGCAGTTGCATCTGTTTGGCGGGCTCGACGGCCTGGTCCCGGCCGAAGCGGCAGGGGAGTTGCTGGCGTTGTTGCCGGATGTTGAAATCGGTCTGATTGAACAGGCCAGCCACGCGTTTCTTCTGGAAGACCCTCACGGTGTGGCGGGGGCGATCCAGGCCTTTTTGCATGAGTCCGGTGATGACTGATTTGTCCCTTCCCAATCTTCCAGGCAGCTTGCCCGACAAGCGTCAGGTAGCGGCGTCCTTCTCCCGCGCGGCGGCCAGTTATGACAGCGTGGCTGAGTTGCAGCGGGCGGTTGGCAGTGAGTTGCTGAGCCGTTTGCCAGGTGATTTGTCCCCCCATCGTTGGCTGGACCTGGGCAGCGGCACGGGTTATTTCAGTCGTATTCTGGGGCAGACATTCCCCGAGAGCGAAGGGTTGGCGCTGGACATCGCCCAAGGCATGCTCAACCACGCCCGGCCATTAGGCGGCGCAACGCATTTCATCGCCGGCGATGCCGAGCGTTTACCTTTGCAGGCGCAGAGTTGTGAGCTGATTTTCTCCAGCCTGGCGGTGCAGTGGTGCGCAGACTTCACCTCGGTGCTGAGTGAGGCGCATCGCGTACTGAAGCCTGGCGGCGTGTTGGCGTTTGCTAGCCTATGCGTTGGTACCTTGTATGAATTGCGTGATAGCTGGAGTCAGGTCGATGGCATGGTTCATGTCAATCGCTTCCGCCCGTTCAGCGCTTATCAGCAGCTTTGCGCTGCCAGCGGTTTGCGTGTGGTCAGCCTGGAAGCCCGTCCGCATGTGCTGCATTACCCGGACGTGCGCAGCCTGACTCATGAGCTGAAGGCTTTGGGTGCGCACAATCTGAATCCTGGTCGGCCGGGTGGTTTGACGGGCCGGGCGCGGATACTCGGTTTGATCAAGGCCTATGAACAGTTTCGTCAGGGACAAGGGCTGCCAGCGACTTATCAGGTGGTCTACGCCGTATTGGAGAAATCGCTATGAGCGCAGCCTATTTCATCACTGGCACCGATACCGATGTCGGCAAGACCACTATCGCTGCAGGTCTGTTGCATGCTGCGCGGTCAGCGGGGATGAGCACCGCGGCGGGTAAACCGGTGGCTTCCGGCTGCGAGGTGACGCCCAAAGGCTTGCGCAACGCCGATGCCCTGGCGTTACTGGCTGAATGTTCACTGCCGCTGAGCTACGCCGAGGTCAACCCGGTGGCATTCGAACCGGCCATCGCGCCGCATCTGGCGGCCCGAGAGGCAGGCGTGACGCTGACGGTCCAGTCGTTGGTGCTGCCGATGCGGCATATTCTGGACAAGCAAGCCGATTTCACCTTGATCGAAGGCGCTGGTGGTTGGCGAGTGCCACTGGCCGATCAGGACAACCTGTCGGACCTGGCGATGGCCTTGGATTTGCCGGTCATTCTGGTGGTGGGCGTACGGCTGGGTTGCATCAATCACGCGTTGCTGACGGCCGAGGCGATTGCCCGGGACGGTTTACAGTTGGCAGGTTGGGTGGCCAACATCATCGATCCCAAGACCTCGCGGCTGGAGGAAAATCTCGCCACCTTGGCCGAACGGTTGCCCGCGCCGTGCCTCGGTCGAGTGCCGAAGCTCAAGGCTGTCACGGCAGAAGCGGTGGCCGAGTATTTACAGCTGGACCTTCTAGACTAGATTTTGCCTATGATAAGGCACTGTGCCATTAGTGTTTTTGTCGGGCCTTTTGCGGGAGGGTCTGCTTCAATGGACCCTGTTTATCCTGTTCAGGATCGAGTTCTCCCATGGAAATTTCAGGGAATACCGCTTTCTACGCCGGTCTGAGCACTATTCAGACGGGCCAGAACCGTGTTGATCAGGCCGCCGGCCAGATTGCTAACACAACCGTCGAGCGCGCTGTCACCAGTCAGTCTTCCGACGCTCAAGTCGACCGTCTGCGCTCGGTAGACCGCAGCCAACAATCAGATCTGGCCAGCAGCATGGTCGATATGTCCATGGGCAAGATTCAGGCGGAACTGGGTGTCAAAGTTGCCAAGGCCTCTGACGAAATGCTCGGCACGTTGATCGATACCTTCGCTTGAGTCATACCGGGAAAGCCGCTTTTCTGTAGGGACGGGCTTGCCCGCGAAGCGTCCTGTCTGAAAACACTGCGCCATTCCTATCGCTGGTAAGCCAGCTCCTGCACTTTATCCATCGACTAAATTTTTCTGCATGGCTTTCGCTGTGGGCCTTTGTGCGCCTGACGTTGCGGCAAACGATGACGAACGGCAAATGATCGACCCTTGACAAGATTTGGTCGTAAACGTATGTTTCAAACAACTGTTTGACCGTCACAATAAATCAACACGGTCGTTCATTCCCGGTTACATCAGCAGAGGTTTATCGCTATGCCTGACTACAAGGCCCCCTTGCGTGATATTCGCTTCGTTCGTGACGAACTGCTCGGCTACGAAGCGCACTATCAGAGCCTTCCGGCTTGCCAGGACGCTACTCCAGACATGGTTGACGCCATTCTTGAGGAAGGCGCCAAGTTTTGTGAGCAGGTGCTGGCTCCGCTGAACCGCGTGGGTGACACCGAAGGCTGCACCTGGAGTGAGTCCGGCGTTAAGACCCCGACTGGCTTCAAAGAAGCCTACAAGCAATTCGTCGAAGGCGGCTGGCCAAGCCTGGCCCACGACGTAGAGCACGGCGGCCAAGGCCTGCCGGAGTCTCTGGGTCTGGCGGTCAGTGAAATGGTCGGTGAAGCCAACTGGTCGTGGGGCATGTACCCAGGCCTGTCCCATGGCGCGATGAACACCATTTCCGAGCACGGTACGCCTGAGCAGCAAGAGGCTTATCTGACCAAACTGGTCTCCGGCGAATGGACCGGCACCATGTGCCTGACCGAGCCGCACTGCGGCACCGACCTGGGCATGCTGCGCACCAAGGCAGAGCCTCAGGCTGACGGTTCCTACAAAGTCACCGGCACCAAGATCTTCATTTCGGCCGGTGAACACGACATGGCCGACAACATCGTCCACATCGTTCTGGCACGTCTGCCGGACGCACCGGCGGGCACCAAAGGCATTTCCCTGTTCATCGTTCCAAAGTTCATGCCGAATGCTGACGGCAGCATTGGCGAACGCAATGCTGTGACCTGCGGTTCCCTGGAACACAAGATGGGCATCCACGGTAACGCGACGTGCGTGATGAACTTCGATGCGGCCACCGGTTTTCTGATCGGCCCGGCGAACAAAGGTCTGAACTGCATGTTCACCTTTATGAACACCGCGCGTCTGGGTACTGCCCTGCAAGGTCTGGCTCACGCCGAGATCGGTTTCCAGGGCGGCCTGAAATACGCTCGTGATCGCCTGCAAATGCGCTCCCTGACTGGCCCGAAAGCGCCGGAAAAAGCCGCTGACCCGATCATCGTGCACCCTGACGTACGCCGCATGCTGTTGACCATGAAGGCATTCGCCGAAGGCAACCGCGCAATGGTTTACTTCACGGCCAAACAGGTCGATATCGTCAAGTACGGTGATGACGAAGCCGCGAAAAAACAAGCTGACGGTCTGCTGGCCTTCATGACCCCGATCGCCAAAGCCTTCATGACTGAAGTGGGCTTCGAATCCGCCAACCACGGCGTGCAAATCTACGGTGGTCACGGCTTCATCGCCGAGTGGGGCATGGAGCAGAACGTTCGCGACAGCCGTATTTCCATGCTGTACGAAGGTACCACCGGCATCCAGGCGCTGGACCTGTTGGGCCGTAAAGTGCTGATGACTCAAGGCGAGGCTCTGAAAGGCTTCACCAAGATCGTCCACAAGTTCTGCCAGACCAACGAAGGCAATGAAGCTGTCAAAGAGTTCGTCGAGCCTCTGGCTGCACTGAACAAAGAATGGGGCGAGCTGACCATGAAGGTTGGTATGGCTGCCATGAAAGACCGCGAAGAAGTCGGTGCCGCTTCGGTGGATTACCTGATGTACTCCGGTTATGCCTGCCTGGCTTACTTCTGGGCTGACATGGCGCGTCTGGCTGCTGAAAAGCTGGCTGCCGGCACCACCGAAGAGGCGTTCTACACCGCCAAGCTGCAGACTGCACGTTTCTACTTCCAGCGCATCCTGCCGCGTACCCGTACGCACGTTGCAACCATGCTGTCGGGTGCCAACAACCTGATGGACATGAAAGAAGAAGACTTCGGCCTGGGTTACTAAGCCCTAACGCAGTTCTTCTAAAGCCGCTGCTCCTTAGGGAGCAGCGGCTTTTTTTGTGTGCGCCAGGCATGGCGCGTTGCGCGCAAGCGCAACCAGTTTGGCTGTGGTGGCCACGCTGGTGACTTGGAGGTGAAAGTCCTCTACACACCCGGCAAGGGGAAGTGTTAGCCAGAG
>NZ_JBVASJ010000052.1:0-30342 GCF_057813935.1 Pseudomonas sp. F220 | reverse complement strand
CCGGTGTATTCGAGTTCGGAGAAGGTCTTCTGCACGCGCGTAACGCTCACGGAGAGGGTGGTTGGTTGAAGGTACTCAGTGTGCCAAGGGTGGGGACGGTTGGCTATTTTTGCAGCGTCTCCTTAGCGCGGTCTGTTTTGGCTATTTCTTCTACGTCCGTTATCGTAATCGTACGTTGAAGTCCTCGCTAATCAAGTTCGATAACATCAGTTGGTTGGTGGACGCGATGCTCTCTAATACTTTTTCACCGCGCAGCGATGGATAGTCTACCGTGACAGTATTAAATTTCGAATTAGGTGTAGCATCAGGATTAGATGTGGCTAAAAAACCGCCACCCCAGCTATTATAAGTTATTTTGCAGTGCAATAGCATCGCCATACTTGACTGTATTATTCATTCTTAATTACTCCACTGATCGAGTTTTATTGATTGCGCTCGCCTCGGCCGGGTGAGAAAACAGAAGGCGGTCTCAGGTTCCAAGTGCAACAGTCAGTTGATGGTTTCGAACTTGTTGTTCGCTAATAGCTGAAGGTAATCAACCAGTACTTCGACCGGAAATTTCCAACCCAGTGTCTGGCGTGGTCGAGTGTTCAGCATGTCGGCAATTTCGTCCAGTCGCTCCTGGGTGACCAAGGAGAGATCCGTGCCTTTGGGCAGATACTGGCGCAGCAAGCCATTGGTGTTTTCATTGCTGCCGCGCTGCCATGGACTGTGCGGGTCTGCAAAGTAAATTTTCATGCCAGTGTGTGCCGTGATTTCGGCGTGACGGGCCATTTCACTGCCTTGGTCGTGTGTCATAGTTTTCAGCAGCGATGGCGCCATCCGCGACATCTCTCGGGTAATAGCTTGAGCGGCGGCATCCGCGGTCGGTGCGTCGAGTTTTGCCAGGATCACGTAACGGCTGGTGCGCTCAACCATCGTAGCGACAGCAGAGCGATTGTTGGCCCCGATGATCAGGTCGCTTTCCCAATGCCCTGGAACAAGGCGATCAGCGACCTCCGGTGGACGCAAGTGG
Organism: Pseudomonas sp. F220; assembly: GCF_057813935.1. Taxonomy (NCBI): domain Bacteria; kingdom Pseudomonadati; phylum Pseudomonadota; class Gammaproteobacteria; order Pseudomonadales; family Pseudomonadaceae; genus Pseudomonas; species Pseudomonas sp. F220. The sequence continues at coordinate 29,327 of NZ_JBVASJ010000052.1, read as the reverse complement.
ATGCTGAGCTCAGCAGGATAGCGCTCTCGACGTATGGCGCTCGGGGTTCGCGGGCGACGCTTGCCCTTACCTTGGCGCAAGTAGCTAATGAGCTGACGCTTTAGCTCTCCTCGCGGATAGCACTATCTTTCTTCAAAAACGCTTTATCACGCATCCCTACTGACAGCTTCGACAGTGGCAGGCTCAGGGATTGATAAGGTTGCAGAACGCTGTCGCAGTGCTCATTCAGTACCCAGGAGAAACCCGAGAGCATGACCACCAGATAAATGAAGGCAAATAACATGATCAGCCCCATCGGCACGATACGCACCAGACTGGAACGCGGGCAGCTTAAGTCCTCGCGGTGAGTCAAACATCCACGTGAAGCGTCACCGCGCAATTGACGAATCTGCTGATACATGGAATCGAGGATCTCTTCGAGCTCCATGCCACGAGCGCCTGATCGGAACTTGCCCTTAAAGCCCAAGCCCAAACACAGGTACATCAATTCCAGAACCGGCAAGTGATTGAGCGGTTTTTTTGACAAACGATCCACCAGCTGGAAGAACTTCTCACCGCCAAAGGCATCGCTGTGAAAGTGCCTAAGCAAGCTCATGTGTGACCACCCGCTTGCTTTGCCCCAGGGTTTAGCGACAACCGCTTCGTCAATCACTGTGCAGAGTACGTAACGGGCAGCCATCACCTGGCGGATTTCGGCGCCGCTGTGCAAGGCACGAGCTTCAAACAATTTCACTCCGGCGACCAATCGCTGGTTAAGCGCATATACATCTTCACGAGCATCGCTTCGATTGAGCCGAACCATTTCCGACAACAGTTCAGAGGCCGCAGCCACGAGCAAATTGACGCTCATGTTAAACGCTTCGGGTGGGCGTAAACGCGCGGCGTAGATCATGCGCTCATCCAGGTCCTGGATCATGTTGGTCGGGTCCTAAAAGTCCAGAACTTCAGTTCAAACGAAGCAAGCAAGAGCATTGCGGCCTGCCTACGCGGGCAGGTCAACTCCAACCATGCGGCGTGTCAGGATCGCATGTTGAACCAGCACAACCAGTACACCCAAGATCAACCCGAGCAGCAGACTGAAAGCGATGATCAGTAACTTCTTCGGTTTGACTGGGCCAAACGGTTCCTGCGCACGACGATCGATTGTCACCAGATTCAAATGACCCACGTCTATATTGAGACTGCCTATGCGCACCTCTTCAGCGCGGAACGAGTCAATATCAGGCACGAAATTCTCATCGTCCATACGCTTCCTCAGGGTCTCAACCTCCCGATTAACGTTCAGCATCTGCAACTCTTTGCTGATTTTGGCGACACGATCGTTGGTAAAGTCGTCGTTGGTGCGTTGCTCCAGGGTCGCGCGTTCAGCCTCAAGTGCATCGGTGCCCAAGAAGTACAACGGACTCGATTGGTTGTTGATTTCAGTGCGTATGATCTGGTTTGAATCGTTATGGAGTGAATCCGCCATGGAGAATGGCGAGGTGGTTTTTTTAATGCCCATCTTCTTGGCGATGACGATGGCCTCGGCCAGTTGTTGCAATCTGTTGTTGCGCTCCATCTTCATCTGCAAGCGCAGGCCGCTAAGTTCATCCTCCAACTGCGCACGCTTGACCTGATCGCCTTCAAGCAAGGTGGCAATTTGTTGCTTTTTTTGGATCTCGTAATTGAGGCGAGCAGCGTCAATATTCGTCTTGAGCCCACTGAGGCGATTATTGATGATGACCTTGAGGTCAACGTCGACCTGGTTGTGTTCTGCGCCAATGGCGTAGTCAACAAAAGCATTTAGAATTGCCGCTCCATCGACCCCCTCGGGGTATTGCATTTCCAGGTGAATATCATTGCTGAAACCGTTTTTTTTCGGGTCAGGCACCGTCAAGCTGATAAAGTCTTTGTTGAATACTTCAAACGCCTGCACAAGACTCCGCCCCGGTCGCTGAAGCGCCTTGAACAGAGGTTCGTTGGCCTTAAAAAAGTCGAAGCGTGTGTCATAGGAGTCCAACCGTGCGCCCACCTTTCTCAGGGCCTCATCCGCGGATAACGGGTAGACTCCAGAATGGTTCAAGGCGTCCAGTTCGCTGATACTGGCCGGCCGCAGTATGCTGACAACCTTATATTCATTTGGGGTAAAAATTATATAAACAATGCCGGCGAGCATCGCCAGAACCATACAGCCGATCAGCTTTTTCTTCTGCTGAATGACCAGATGGAATAATTCAAACAGATCAATCTCATCAGAGATCACATAAGAGGGGACTTGGGTAGGATTATTCGACATTAATACACCTGACGCGCTGTCGTTCAATATCAGAAAACATTTCCTATTTGAACAAGTGATACAAAAGTACAGGGCGTACCCCGAACATGAACGATATACGGCTAAAAAAGGAGCGCGAGCTACGAACGACGTAGCAGAGCTGACTAGAACAATAAATACCGCATCAGAACATCACTGGGTCTTCGAACGAGTAGTCGGTCGGCATAGATGAACCTCGAACCTGGAACGACACCGGGCCAGCCCCATGTTGCGCCGCTCGTGCAACAACCTGGTAAACACCTGTTTATGTGGGTAAGGGTCACCGCGTAACGTCACAACGGTCTCTTCCAGATGCTCTTTGTAAGTCACGTTTGGCAACGACCGCGCAAGTTCAGCGTGCTTGAGTAATGCTACGCGTGAATGCAAACCTGAGAGCGCGTGATAAGGGCCTAGCTCTACTGCTTCCGACACTACAGAACTGACACAGAATAGAGTTGCAACGGCAACCCTAAAAAGCCAACACGCACGTATCAGACTAATCATATGATTTTATTGATGATGGAGAACTCTAATAGTTCGCTCAAATAGTAAATTCAAGTGCCAGAGTTTGGGCCTTCTTGAAAGATATTACCAAATGATCCCCACGGGTAAGTTGCAGTGCATTAGAGCCGTTCGGGACGGAGTTACCATGCCATGCTCCGCTCACATACCGCCACTGATACACAGGGGAAAAAACCGATGAGCCCGCTGCTGATGTCATGCGCTCAAGATCGATTACGGCACCCTCGCTATTTTCTCCCGTGGTCAATATCGAAATGGGTACTTGATCCATAGAAGCAATCGAATAGTCGCCGCTCACCAGCCAACTATCGACAACGCCCGGGCCATAAGAGCCTAACAGGAAGCCCTCATGCCGTTGCACATCTCCCGCCCGGGGGGTGCTCATCACCTGAAGACTCACTGATTTTGACTTGGCCACCTCGATTAAGCTTCGGGTAACTGTCACATACACTTCAGCAGTTGTCTCTGGCCAGTTATCCGGCTCAATCAACAAGTCGTAGACCAATTCGTTCGGGTCCTTGACCGTCAGCGATTCGCCAAGACTTTCCCCGTTGAAGAACAGCGTAATCGTATCATCCACCTGGGTCGTGTCGCTCACGGCTGAAACCACAATGGGAACCTGCGGTGCGAGCGTCGCTTTGTCCAGTATCAACGGCCCCGCTGACGGATTTTGATCGAGTACTTGATACAAGTACGGCGGTGCGAGCTGTTCCATGTTGGCCATGTTTTTAATCTCTATTCGCGTGATATTAGGCGCCAGCCAAGTCAAAATACGCACCCACGCCGCTCGGCGGCAAGGTATCGATGTGACAATGCAAAATTTTCGAATATTGCCAGTCGGATGAATCATTCTGACGCTGAAAAACCTCCTCTAGTGAAGACGGAAATGAAGTAAACGGGCTGATTATGTACTGCACATTGCATCGCCCCATCAAACCTTCTGCAGATTGGCCGAAACCCCAGAGTTCGATGCTCGGAAACCAGATATCTACATAACCGCGAGCAATATCCGGCTTGCTAACTTCTCGACCCAGAGGGTTTATAATCAGCGTTGCCATGGGGTCAGTACTGGCCATCCAACCTGACACTTCTAACATCACATTCACCACGTACCGAACGCCATGCCATGAATCATCTGGATTATTATCGACAATTGGAACCCGAATGGTCAGACCGTTGCCGATAGTTTTAGTGTTAATGACTACACCATGCCCTAACGCCTCGACGATGGTTGGCGCTTTTTCGATCCCGTCATACAAACGACGCGCAGGTGTGCCAGGATCACCAGTCGAATAAAAGCGTAGTGCGGTCGATAAACTCGCAGGCTCGTTGGCCGGCAATACAATGTAAGCCAGCTCGTTATAGCGATTATCGTCGAATGTTAGGTTATGCAGCCCGAATTTCGAGAATGATGCGTCTACCGGCCCCGGACCTGTTCGCGTTAAGCTTGGGTCACCCACACGTTGAGCCCTTCGGTTACACAGTACAAATATCCGATCTCCGCCAGCATTGTTCGTATAGCCTGGAATTTTACAGTCGATCTTATCAACTGTATCTCCGGGCGGCACTTGCACTAAATCAGACAATAATTGCGGCCCCTCCAACGTGGAAAGCGCACTATTGAAGTCTGGCATGACGAACGCTGAAACTAGCTCCTCAACAATACCGCACTTCCCGTAAATGACGCCTGCATAATTACCGAATGTCTTCGCCGCACAGACATAGACATCTGCAACGCCGTCAGCATCAGTAAGCACTTCCACCCAACCTTGATCTTCGTCAACACTTAGAACATCCTTAGCCGCTGAGTTCAAAGCGGGATAGCACTTCACGCCGGCAAACGATTGCCCCTCCGGAGGAGACAGACGAAAGTTCATGTTTCTCAAGCTCGAACCTGTTATCAGATCAGAGATATAAGCGCGACAAACGAAGTAGTTGCCACATGAGCTCAGCGGCGTGTCATACTCGCCGAATGCGAGCTGCAACTGATACGGATAAATACTTCGCTCGATGCTTACGCTAGGAGCGACCACCGTATAGGCATAGCTCGCTGGCACTTCAACCCCAGCGACAATGGCTTTAGCAATAAAGCTAGCGTGGGCAACCGTTGTAGAATTATAGATCGCGCGAATCGTTGCGGTAGCAACTGAGGGGTCCGCGTCTTGGCTGCGCGCGACAACTTGCCATGCCAAATACTCTGAGTTTTTTGTGGTGTCCTTGGAAGGGGAACCATAAAGAGCAAATGTTTGATGCTGGGTACCAACATTTTCAAAAATCACGATCTGCCCATCGGCGCAACCACCAGGGACGGCCAGGGTTGCAGTGAACGTAACGACCTGCCAAATGTAGAACTCATAGGCCTTATTAAATGTGTCAGGTACCACGAGCAACGAGGCCCCCGCATCTAAACGATTCGTACTCATTAGTCTCCTCCTGAAACCATTATTACCGGGGACGTCATACCGTTACCGTCATGCCGAGATTGGCATTGCTCGCCAGAGTCAGCGACAGTTCATCGCCTTTTTTCAGCGCTACGCCAAGGCCGGACAACCTAAATACCCATTGCCCTGTGGCGTAAGTCATTGTCCCAACTACCGTTGCCTCGCCGACCGCCTGTGAACGTCGAGACAAACTCAGCGTGGCCGCTCCCAATACTTGGTCCAGAGGTGAAATGAGTACGTCATCGTTCTGAGAAATCGCATAATCAAAGGGCACTATCCACGAATCGATCACACCACTGAGATAAAATCCATCATATGTCGCTTGGTGATATTGCACATCCGCCTCCGCGCTAGGCGCATTAATAACGGTAATACTCAAAGCTCTTGAGATTGAAATATTGGCCGATCGGCTTTCTACTGTGTATGTTATATTGAACTGACCATCACTAAACACAGAAACTGGTCTAATTTGAATACTCTTTCCCGCCAAAGAAAATAATCCTGGATCTGATACATAGCCGTATCGCAGAAAACTATCCTTTCCATTCGAGCCTTCAATGCGAATCGTTATCTTGTCACCACTATTGACTTCTGCGTAGCGACTGATAACTATCTGAATATAATCATCCTTGATATCGCCAAGATCAAGAATTCCGTTATCCGCATTCGGCAGCAATGGTGCATCGAGGTCACTTTCTCTCATTGCAACTCTCCTATGCCTACCCGCCAAAAGAGACGGGCAGGCCCCCATCAGATTGGGAATTAGCGCGAGTCACTAAGACCCGAACTGTAGAACTTAGCGCTCACGGGTAGCGATGTGGTAGTTTTAATTGGTAAACTCGCCTCGTAATACGTTGCAGTAATATCACCTAAAGCCCCATTTTTCGGATTAGCGGCATAGCCCTTTGTCTCGGAAGCAGGTACTGTCACAATCATAAATTTATTAGCTAGATCCGTTGGACTCGGTGCATTGAAAGGGTACGTAACCGGAGTTGCCGGCTTAAACACACCGCTATCGACATCCCAACCACTAAGGGTGAGATACACGTTCCCGGCTTTTGGCACGACGTTTGAGACAGTCCAGTCCAGCTTAAGCCGCAGTTCTGGAGAACACATCTTCGGAGTCACCCGGTGCGGGTAATCGATTGTTGTATCCATAAAAATCGGAGCTGGTATAGCCTGATTACCGGGCGGCGGCGTAACTGGTTGCGTGGTAGAGGCTGAACGCATCGCAAATATTCCCGTGCTGGAAGATTGGTTCATTTCTCCTCCACCCGACATAGTGATATACGACACATGACTTAGTAAACCAGCAGAAGCGTCTCCCGGTATTGTCGGCGCATTCAGAAGGTCAACCGGCAAGTAAAAATACCTATCATTATTATTCCATGACGTCTTGTCGACGAATATCTTCGTCAAAGCATAATTGATCACTTTCGATTGACTTGCATTCAGATACGACACAATCAAGTAAAACTGCGTCCCATCAGTGTACGATTTCCGATAAGGTATTCCTCCCATCACCGCTGCCTCTTCTGACACGTCGACTACGCTCCGTGTAAGTTCAGGCCCGTCAATATTAGGATCGGCTTTCGCCATATCAGTAACTATTAGGACGCCATTACTGTTACTATTCCCAGGCATATCAAAACGAACATCACCAGCTAATAGTTTACTGCCCGCGCAAATATAAAGATCAAATTTCCCACTCGGATCACTTTTTACCAATTGAACGGTACCAGCATCGGGGTAATCCGCACCTGCACTATCGATAGTAAGTCTGGACTTCGCCGCACCTGTATAGATATAAAGGTTATTCAAAGCGCCTTCGATATTAGAGACTCCACTTGCATCCACCGTACCAGACGTCAACCTTAAATTAGCAACAAATTGCTTGCCGATAATTGGCCTTTCATCTCTATCCATTGGTACATAATTGACCTTAAAGTAATTTATCGGTGCGGGGCTATTACTGGGTGCCGTGATACTTGTATTAGTCAGCAAGAGCCTATTATCAGAATAATAGTCTCTGCCTGGGGTTGCTTGATTAATTGTTATACCATTGATCTTATCAATTGGAACTGGTGCTACACCTTCCTGAAAGAATGTAGCGCCCAAGTTAACTGATCCCCCATCCACCCCAAAGATATAAACCTCTAGCTCTATCGTCCCTGCGTTTGTGCTAACAAAGCGCTGGTCAACAATCACCCTGCCACTCGCTAGCTTGGGATCAACTACCCTAACCCCAACTTCATCTTGACCCGGTAGATCAAGTGCAAACTGGACGTAATCTGTAGCTTTAATTTTATTAGTCAAGGCACTCAACGTTACAGTGAACTTTACAACCTCCCCCCAATAGACGTCCCCCGGCTGCGGCGCCGAAAAGATGACGGACTGGCTACCACCCACAAACTCACTTCCTTTAGCTGACATAGCACAAACTCCTAAAATCATATAAAAACATTCATTGCACGCGTTAGCGATGCATCTCATAACACAACAACAACAACAACAACAACAACAACAACAACAACAACAATAGAAACTATAAAAATTATGGCCACTTGCAAATTCTTTAACTAGTTCTTTAGAAAGAGTAGCGCAACCCCACATCCCCCCCCACCGCAGAGTTGCCATAACCCTTACCCGGACGCGCCTGACCATTGGCTTCACCATACACTTGCAGGCGATCGCTAAGTTGCGCACTAACACCCAACGCAAGTTGTACGCCACCACCAACGTTAGCGGTAGTGAACTCCTGCCCTGCCAATGTAGGTTGATCACCGGTCATCCAGGTGTAATTACCACCTAGATCCGCATACGGTTTAATGGTGGTCCCTTTGTTATAGATCGGATAGCTGACCCTGATGCCAGCAGCGGTCGTCCACGCCTGAGCATTGCCGAGCGAGGCTTTAACACCATCGGCGTCCACCATGTCGCGAAAGTGCGTGGTTTGCCCCATAAACTGAGCATGGGGTTCAATTTCTACGCCCGACGCCAAGGTGATCCGGCGCCCTGCTTCGAGTGAAAAGTCCAGCCCGGAGCCATACAGCGTGCCGGCGTTGCGGTTCAGGCCGTCGACACTGGTACGGTAAAAACTTGCCCCCAGTACGCCATCTGCGTACCAGCCTTGCGCGGACACCCAGGTTGAGGTCAACGCAAGGTTGTAGGCCTGAATTGACAAGTTGCTGCTGGTCGCTTGCGTCGTGCGCGGCGTCGCATGAACCGTACCGATGGTCGCGGCCAGCCCCATGCGGTAGGTATCGCCATCTGCCGCTGTATGACGCAGGAAGTTGCCACCGAATTGCAGGGCCTGGCTGTGCTGGTCAAAGCCGAAGCCGTACTGTTGAAAACTGCGATTGGAGGTATAGCTGCCGCTCTCGCCCAGCGTCCGCGCGAATGTTTCATCGCCGAGTTCGTCGCTTGACGAGGCGATGTCGCCAAGGCGGGCGTGCAAGCCGCTCATCAACATCGCGTTGTAGCGTTGCAACACCAGCGGTGCAATCAGGTAGGAACTGGTCTGCGGCACAACCAAGGGCCGCGTGCCCGGAGGGGCGACGGTGGGAACGCCCGGAATAATGTTCCCGTGATCGTCCTCATATGCCGTTTGCAGACGGTAGTCCCAGCCACTGCCACCGCTCAAGCCACTCGACCCATAAGGCCCTCCGGGCCCGTAGCCGAACAACCGATATTGGTAGAGGCTGCCAGGGCTCGCGACATAAGCCGTGTCAAGTTTGAATGAAGTCGCTGTCGCGCTACCACCGACCTGCGCAACCGAGATACCTTCCCCGGCATGAAACTTATTGTCGTCTGCCGTATTGGTGTTCGCCCCGGTTCCGGTGGTGGTGATGTGCAGTGTGGTGGTGCCTGTGGCATTCCCGGCGATCATCACTTTATCGGTGTTGGACGCCTGCGTTGCCCCACCCACACCCAACTCGGTGTTCAGACCAATGGTCCCGCCACCGGTGTAGTCTCCGGCAACAGACAAGGTTTTGTACTCCGCCACACCGTCGTTCGTGGCCGGAGTCGAGAACTGGATCACGCCCTTGTTCGTCAACTGCTGCACGCTGGAGTCGCCGCTCATGTTCCAAACCGTATCGGCATCTGCCAGGGTCGCGTTGACCTGACCGCCGTTACTCTGGGTAATCACACCGTTCAATTGGCTGCCCCCCGACAAACCGAAATACGCCACGGCGCCTGCCACGCTTGAGGTAATGTCGCCATTGAGGCGCGTGCCATCCGCGTTAAATATGCTCGTGCCTGCCGAAGAAACCGTATAGACCCCAGCGCTGCCGCCGTCGACCGATCCGCCCTTCAACGTCAGATCCGTGCCCCCTGCCGCCGAAATCGCTGCCTCGTTATTGACATTGGAGATCCTGACGATGCCAGCGTCCAGGCTGCCACCCGCCACCACCAGGCCGCCAGTAAGCAACGTCGCGTTAGCACTCAAGGCCCCCGCGCCCTTCTTGGTGAATACGGCGTTCCCACCGAGCGCCAACCCACCACTGGCATCCTTGGTATAGGTAGCAATCGAGCCCAAGGTCGCCGTCACGTCGGCATCGACTACGACACTGCCGCTATTGAATACTTCCACCCCGCGCAGGGACTCAAAGCCGGCAGGGTCCGTGCCCTTGGATATCTGCAAGTTCCCGCCTTGCAGACGCACTTCACGTTCAAACGTCGTATCACCCAGGTTATTGTCTCGGGTGACTTGCAAGGTACCGGCATTGATCTGTGTATTGCCGACATAGGTGTTGTCCGCAGTAACTGTAGTGGTGCCAGAACCATTTTTGACGACATACACCCCTACCCCGTTCGACGCGGGATCACCGATGTGGTAACCAATTGGCCCGTCGGCAATGTCAATTTTATCGTTGGAGCCGATGACCCCACCGTTACCGCCATCGGTGTACTGGATCTTGATATCACCCCAATTTGCAGCAGTTTCCGGGTGGTCTCGATCAAAAACCGCAGAAGTACCCGACAGATCCAGCCAGCCGTTATCGATAGTGAAGGTTTTGTCGAAGGCATTTGGGTTAGCCAACCCGGTTATTTTCAGAACGCCGCCATTGAGGTAGCTGTCCTTGATCCCACCCCATGCTGCATCGCCCTGCATCACCTGGGTATTGCTGCCCGTTTTGTACAGGTCGGCCAAGCCTTGGGTGGTTCCGCTGAACACGTACGTGCCCGCGGCTGTCGCCTGACCACTGCCCAGATTGAGCCGGGTCACCAGTGCAGGATCCATCTCAATCAGCCCTGCGCCCGTCAAAGCGCCGATAGAGAGCGTCTGGCCCGTGGCACTGAGCTTACCTGCAGATGTACCTATAATGGCTAGAGAGTGTGCGCCCGTGGCTGCGTCAAGTTGCACGATCGAGTTCGCTGCCGAGGCGCTACCATTGAAAACCAGCGTACCGCCAGCGTTGGCCAGCAAGGCATTGCCATTGGTGTCAACTCCATCATCGAGCCGGACCGTACCGCCAGAATCAGCAATCGCCCCCCATGACGATGGAACGCCATTAGCAATGGTGGCTGTCGACGCAGCAAACTGGTTGCCCTTGGTTAGCTCCAGCGTGGCGCCGTAACCGGCATAGATCAACGCGCCGTTCTCGGCACTCAGATTTGCGAGCCGCAGACCATTGGCATCGAACGTGTAAGTATTGTCAGCGCCGGTCAAGCTGAAGGCGTTGGCGCCCTCACCGTGGGTGGTTATTTTGGTGCCGGAATCAATCGACACCAAGGCAGCCCTATTGGAGACCGCAAGCCCGTCCGCGCCACTGCCGTGCGTCTCGATTGTCACTCCTTTGCCAATGTTGACCGCTCCTCCCGAAATCACTATTCCGAAGGAGTTGTCCCCTCTCGTCTCAATCGCCATACCATGATTCAGATCAGCTTGCCCGCCCGAGACATTCATTGCGACCGAACCATCACCCTGGGTATCGATTGAGGTTGTGTCGAATGTTGCCGTACCTTTTTGTACATCAACCGCAGTAGACTCTGCACCCGTCGTGCTCACAATCGAATCAGATACACCAACAACCCCCGCCGAGTTGACGCTTATGCCCGTCGAGCCCGTCCCGTCAGCTGTAACTTTTGTCCGGGACATCGTAAGCCCCCCCGAATCCAAGACTTCCACACCAACTGAATGATCAATGACGTGCACTGTATTCATTCTCGAACCGGAAGAACTAGAGAGTATCAGCCCTCCCGCCGAGAGCACTTCTATGCCATGACTATCAACCCCCTGCGCCTCTATGGACACATCCGTGAGACTGACAGCGACTTTGTTATTGCTAACGTAAAATCCATAACCCCCCTCGCCCGAGGTAGTCAAAGACAAGTGACTCCCAACAAAAGTGGAGTCGTCTTGGACATCAATCGCGGCACCCTCTTTACCTGTCGCTATCAGCGATAGATTACTCAGAGCGGCCTGACTGCTGCTAGCAAAAACGGCAAAGCGATGTCCTTCAATAGTGCTACCTGGGTCACCCACAATAGTCAATCCTGCAGACTGAGCCCAGACACCGGCCCCTCCCCCAACATCATTATCTGCACCACCACTCTGATTAATCGTTATCGGTCCACTGAGCGTTGCTGAGACTGACTTGGCGCCGTTCATGCCATCCAAATAGAGGCCATTAACATTAATACCTGTGACGTTTAGCCCCCCACGAGAAGTCAGTTGAGCGCCTTGCCCCACATATACCGCGGAGTTTTGGACCGAATGAATGACACCCGTATTGGGCGATTCAACATTGACATCCACAGCCCCGTTCAATTCGACAATCGCGCCAGTGCCGTTGACATAAATGCCGCTCGCGGCACCGTCACCCTGCCTAGAGACAGACACATCCATCGTTGCACCTGGATCAAGCGTGAACGATGCCGAATCAGGCTGAACACCATCAGCACTTATAGAGGATGAAATAGAAAGACCTCTAATAAGGTTACCACTGGAAATCGAGCGCGCATCAACCGTCAAGTTGCCTTGGGCTTCCAATGACAAATTGCCAGCTGCGCCCCTACTATCCAGATCCAAACCTCTATCGCCTTCGGTATTTTCCAGGAGAACATTATCGCCTGAGCTATACGCCCCTTTCTGATCGATATGCCACGCCGAACTACTGGGCTGTGAATTATCGGGAACCGCCTTTGCGCAATCCCCTAGACTGCGATTGAGCGCCCCGTAAACCACCTCCCGATCCGGCGGACAATCCGCTAAAACATACGAAGAGACACCAAAAAAACCAATACTCGCGATACCAAGAAAGACCCTGCTCAACCTAAAGGGAATAGCACAACCAGAACCAGAACCAATTCGAACGTTCATATAGCGAGTCTCGCTAAGCTAAGGCTAAATCATGCTTAAAGTATCTGCGCACCAGAGGAGCAGCTCCCTCCACCACGTCTCATATATTTGACCCCTACGTCTCACCCTCACTGTAAAATCGTCGATAATAATGAGGTACACGAGCACCATCTAAGACCCGCGCGATTTCGCTCGCTACTCACATGGCACTACCAATAGAAAAGGATGATTAACAGATATTAAAACGCCTGAATGGCGATTAAAGAAGATGAACTACTCACGAAAAACGTCAACACCGAACAGCATTTCACAAACAGCTAAACGGGCAAGCTCATCGATGCGACGACTGTTGAAAGATGCTCAAGAATACTGCTTGCCGAGCACCCCACTCGCCCCTCCATACCAGTGTGAATAGCTTCGGAAGGCGAGCACGAAAAGCGCGCACGAAACGCACGCAGAAAGTGATTACTGCTGGAAAAGAAATATTTGTGCGCGGTTTCAGTAATTGAGCCCGCAGGATGCGCCCCAGGCCGGGTCAAATCCCGGTAGGCCGCATCGAGTCGACGATCCCGAATCATCGCGGCCACACCACCATCCTCAGAAAAGATCCGGTAAAGATGAGCCCGCGAGACACTAAAACGCGCAACAAAATGCTCGACCCCGAGCTGAGGGCTAGTCAGTAGTTCATCCACATAAGCCAGAATCCGACGACGTAATACAATCGACAGCGCCGGCGTGGACAGGACTGGATCGATCCGGCTACGAATGATGGTCCCGGCCAGCAATGAGATTGCTGCGCCCTCGACCGCACACGCATCATTGCCACTAAGCGGCGCGCCATGCTCGCTCAAGCTGATCAACATCTCGCGCAGCAGGCTCGCCAGCGGATCAGTTGAGCGAACCAGCGCACCGTGCAGATTGCGCCCGCCGCTTTCTCGGTCAAGCGCGGCATGCGGCACCATCATCCAGACCGTCTTGCCGCCTTTGGGCGCAAAAGAGCTCGCGGTTTTTGCCAAATCCAGGACGAGAACGTCCCCGACCCGAACGTCGACTTCCCGACCGCCACACACCACGCCCGCTCCGCCTTCCAAAAATAGCTGCGCGACATACAGTTCCTGCTCGGCAGAGAGCACCAGACGCTGATCGCGCTCATGTTGCTGCGCGTTGAACCACATCGTGCCGACCACTGAATTGCCCAGAACATGAGCTGCAAACCCGCCCTCCAGCACAGCATGCTGCCGGGCGTCCGCCACCGTCACCGAGAACAGCGGTGCCGTCAGACGCCGCCAGGCCTCGCTCCTGAGCGACTCATCCAACGAGTGCGTTGAAAAATTGACAGCGGTAGATACATTCGCAGAGCTGCCTAAGTCACCGTCACACGCACTCATGTTTACTTCTCCTTCCCTGGGCCGATTAGAGTTTAAGCAAAATCGCGGAACATCACCCACTCGGTTTCAACGTTGAAATGAAGATCCAACAAACAAATGAAAACCCTGCGGGAGCGAGCAAGCCCGCTCCCACATTTGATCTTCGCGGCTTTGAGCATTACGTCCGCTTAACTAAACGGCATGGGTGATCTGCAGAGGCTATTCGGTCTGACCGGCCTTGGCCTTGAACACCCGTGAAATCAGGCCACCGAGTACCGCCCCCAGAAGCGGCGCAACCCAGAACAACCACAACTGATCGATCGCCCAGCCGCCCTGAAACAGCGCCACACCGGTACTGCGTGCAGGGTTCACCGAAGTGTTGGTGACCGGAATCGAGATCAGGTGAATCAAGGTCAATGCCAACCCAATCGCCAAGGGTGCAAAACTGGAAAGCTCGGGGCGAGACACCACTGAGTTGATGATCAGCACAAAGAACGCGGTCAACACCAACTCAATCAGCGCACAGGCCAACAACGAATACCCGCCCGGAGAATGGGCCGCGTAACCATTGGAAGCAAACCCCGATGCGCTTGCATCAAACCCTGACGCGCCACTGGCAATCACATACAGGACCGCACCTGCTAGCACCGCGCCAAGCACTTGACTAGCGATGTACGGCACCAAGTCCTTGCCAGCAAACACTCCACCAACCCACTGCCCCAAGGAAACCGCCGGATTAAAATGCCCGCCCGAGATATGCCCAAGCGCGTAGGCCATGGTTAAAACCGTGAGCCCGAACGCGAGTGCCACACCCGCGAACCCGATCCCCAGGTTCGGATATCCAGCGGCAAGTACCGCACTACCGCACCCACCAAAAACCAGCCAAAACGTGCCGAACATTTCTGCGACTAATTTCTTCAACATATCCATTTCCTCTATGTGAATGTTGCATGTGAATGCTGCATGTAAATATTGCTGTGCCCCTCTGCAGGCAGGCGCCACCAGCCGACAAGCCCTGATGTCAGTCAAGCGAACGCAATCCTTCAGATTGCGCAGATCAAAGGTGGGAGAGGTCTCGCCTTGCGAGGCTACGAAAGCGGTGAATCACTGATGCGCCCTGCCCTGGGTTCTGCCATCAGTAAATGCGCCACCGCCCGAAAGGCCGGCAACGTAACCCAGTCATTGGCCCCGTTAGCCGGGACTCGTCCCGAGGCCAGGCGCACGATCGTGACCTCTGCCTTGGGGTCGATATACAGTGCTTGACCGAAGATCCCGCGCGCCTCGAATGCACCATCCTTGTCGCCCGAAACCCACCACATATCGCGATAGCTCCAGCCGTCGAGTGCTGTGTGGCCGGCCCGTGCAAACTTCGCCCGGTCGCCACCCCGACGAATGTCAGCCACTACACGCTCAGGGATGATTTTCCGGCCATTGAAACGTCCGTTGTTTCGCATGGCCTCACCAAACCTGGCAAGGTCACGCAACGTCGCATTCAGCCCACCGCCGCCACTCTCGTTGCCCTGGCTATCCACGTCAAAATAGGCATCTTCCTGCGCACCGAGCGGCTGCCAGATTTTGCTCGACAGCAGGCTCCCCAGAGACTGCCCCGTCGCCCGCTTGAGTACCCACGCCAGCACTTCGGCGTTGACGGTCTTGTAGGAGAACTCGGCACCCTGCTCACCGTCGGCTTTCAGGGTTTTTATAAAGTCATAGAGATTGCCGGGGCCGGCATTCTCGGCGGAGCGCGGCATGAAACCTGCCGCGCGCATATACCGCCAGATATCCGCACGGGGATCGCTGTAATCCTCGGAGTATTGAACGGCAACGGTCATGTCCATCAGGTCGCGAATCGTAGCCCGGTCATACGCTGTACCGGCCAGTTCCGGAATGTAGCGTGTCACCAGCGCATCGGCCTTCAACGTGCCGTTGTCCACCAACATGGCTGCCAATGTACCGACGAACGATTTGGTAATGGACATCAACGCATGCGGAGTTTGAGGGTTCAATGCGCCCGCGTATTGCTCATAGACGATTCGCCCTCGATGCATGACAAGCAGGCCATCGGCGTCCGTGAGCGACATCAGTTCAGAGAATGTATGCCGTGTGCCGTCGCTGGCCGAGAACTGAAGCGCCGCCAGCTCAGAACTGCCGCCTGACGCCAGACGTAAAGGCGACGGTGGACCATCTCCACGCCACACGCCCAGCGTCGGCAACAGCCGGCGCATGTTGGAAAAACTCCAGCGGTTGAACGGGTACACCAGGCCATTGGCCAATGTGACCAACTTACCCGACGGCGGCGGCGCACCTTGCATAATCCCGGCAGCCATCGGATCTATCGAGGCGACTGGCGGATGCAGCATCACCGTCTCGCTGTGTGCAGGCATAGCCCAGGTGGCTGCGCAGACGAGCGATGCGCCACCAAGCAGGGCTCGCACTGCACGACTCAAGGCCTTTAGTGGCCATGCTGCAATTGCTTGATCATTGCCGGCCTGGGCAGACCTACCTATCGCTACACATAAGTTTGTGCCTTTCGCACCCTCTCCTACAAGGACAGACGTGTTGTCAAAATTAAGAAGGCCGTTGTACTTCGTACTGACCGTTCCAAGGTCTACTTGAATGTCTTTGAGCGGGTCCAGCTTGACACCGCCCAGACTGTTTACTGTTGCAATAGCTAATACTGGCATGGCAGCACCTCTGTATTTTTCGCAATAAAAGTGCGGGGTGTCACTGCCCAATAGATCGCGAGCGACCTTGGAACATTTAATCCGGCACTTAATCCTTGTTAACGGCTAGCCCCACTAAAAACAACTTTCAGGCCTACTTAGAGCATTGATCAAAGGCAGTATTTGTGCTTAAGCCAGATGATATAAATCACTGGTAAAACCAATAACCAGACATCTATCGCCCACTTGAATTTTGCCGAGTTTTTTGACAGATTTCTCAAGAGAGTCATCCCACACCAAAAACACTTCATTCTAACTATAAAGACCACACTAGTACCCAGCAGTGACCTCTACTTCAGAAAGCTTTTACGCACATTCCAGGAAGACAATTAAGTTCCGTTCCAGCTGGAGCAAAAAATCCATTTACAAATACAGAATCAGAAAATTTAATTTTAAAAGAATTCATCTGACTTACATTTGCGTACATAAACCAATCCCCATTTCCCACCTCTAACGTCGCAGCAGTGAAAACATCAAGATGACAGTCCCAAGTTATTCCTGGCCCCATCAACCAAGTCGACCCACCGATAAACGGAGGTTTAATGGAATTTGTGCCATAAATCTCAAAGAACGTAGGAGTAGGAGTCCGAGATTTCAAATACTTGCTGGTCACCAGTTCTTGGTCGCCAGGGATATTCTTTGTTTGATCGCTAGTAATCGTGGCCGTGCCCGTGAAATTCGGGTTGGATATAACTGAAACTTTACCATCACCAGAAACTGTTACGTTACCTCCTGAAGTTAACACCTGCGGTGCTACAAGGTACGTATGAATTCCTCCCGCGCCCTGATCCACAACCACTATATCTACGCGCTGGCCACTATAAACGGGTAACTCGGGATGGTAGGAAGCCG
This sequence comes from Pseudomonas sp. F220, assembly GCF_057813935.1. Taxonomy (NCBI): domain Bacteria; kingdom Pseudomonadati; phylum Pseudomonadota; class Gammaproteobacteria; order Pseudomonadales; family Pseudomonadaceae; genus Pseudomonas; species Pseudomonas sp. F220. Next base: position 11,823 of record NZ_JBVASJ010000052.1, on the reverse strand, counting down.
AATACTGTAGATAAACTGGAAACTCTCCTGTGCAATCATTGATGATTGTCCATCGACCAACAGCCAGCATTCGAACGTAAAAATCCCCCCCTAGTACTCCCGTAAATTGAATAATCGGATGACTGACCTGCTCAGGGTGCAGGTCGATCGAGCCGCCACCCTTCTTAGGGTCTAGAGGGATAGTTATCATGCCTTGTGTTGACCGGTTCAATAACTGCGCAGCCACCAACTCCTGAGGTGCCGCCTTATAGCCAACTGCTGTCTGATCGTTCGTGATTGTTACTTGACCACCGGCCGAGATACGAAACTTCTCGGTTGAAACATCGAGACTGTCAGCACTACGCGTGGCAACCAGGAAATCACCTGTACTACCACTTTGACTTGCCATTTCCTGATAGCCGATGAGCAGTGGCGGCGGCGATGCACCGAAGACGTAACCAAAACCCAGCATGCGATAGCTCAACCTTCCGTATTCACCTCCACCCAGTTGTAAATAGACCGATTTGTTATCAAGTGTTGTGGGCGCACCAGCCGCAAAATCGGCACTTTTAGCAATCCGCATCTTGACGCTGTCATCGGGCTGAATAACGAACGGCGTCCCGGAAAATTGCGGACTCGCCAACGGCGCATACAGAGTCTTGAGATCTTTGGCGGTCACTGCCTTGGAAGCATCCAGGCCGTCCTGGACCTCGTTCAAACTTGCCAGCGGCACAACACCCGCGCCCGCTGCTGTTGCCGTGGCAACCGATAATATCCCATCGCCGGTAATCTGAATGTTGGTGCCTTTCTTCACCCCACCCAAGATGCTTGGGGTGGCGATCGGCAAAGTGTACGAAGACGAACCCGAGCCCTTCACGCTCAGCTTATTCGCTTTGATCTCCAGCCCGTCGCCCACTATCACACAACCCAGTTGATCAGTCGTCGCAATCGGGTACGCCATGAACGTAACGTTACGTGTACCGCTGACCTCTGGGTCCTTCGACAGTGTTGCACTCAAAACCACACGGGCCACAGGATCTGCGACCAAACCATAGAAGGTCACATCGGCAAAGCCCTCCGACGTCACCGGCCTCGTTGTCGTCTGAGCACCTGGATTTTTGCCGTCAAAAGAAGCCTCACCCGTGAGGGTAAATACAATGGTGTCCTTGACGTCGTGTGTGTATCCACTGGCAACGACCTGCGCTCGCGCGCAGTCATACGAAATGCTGGTACCGGATGGTTGAAAATCGCGGCCGTTCAACGGGCGAATCTCAATCCCCTGTACCTGATCGCCCTGCTGTGCTTCCAACTGAGTACTGTTGTGTTTCGCCATTTCATTGCTCTCCGAGCATGGGAATACCGCTCACGACTGAAGGACGGCTACACCCAATGGAATAAAGGCGTCGAAAGAGCGGACCCTGCTTTGGCTTTAATGCTCCGCACCGCTCTAAACAGCTCCATTGGTTTTTTATACGTAACCTGCAATGTAAACGCTGAACCCGACTATCGCTCAATCACCCAGACGCAACTCGTCCCTGCGTCTCATATGTTTAGCCCTGGCGTCTCACGACAGAACTGCCGGGCACGAGACACCCGGACCAAAAATATGAGACACGAGAACGACGGTACTTGTGCATATTCATGAGATTAACTGTCACGCAAGTTGCAGAAGAGCAACGCTCTCTTAATCACTCAGCGACGGGAATCACTCATGGGCACTATTCTTAAAGACACTTGGCTTGAGGCAGAATCACAGTGTTTTGATTCGGTATCAAATGCAACCTTATCGGGCGGTGACAAAAAACCAGGCACCTACCTGGTTGTTGACTCACCCGCTACGCTAACCCTGCACAGCAATAGCGGCATTGGAGTTTCTTGGCCTTTGTCCACTTCAGGCCTCAATGCGGGCGTGGACATATCGATATTATCAGGCACGTTATCCGTAGAAAAAACGGACCTTACGATGGGGATAGAGGGGCCCTTGTCATTAACCCTCCAAAGGGCCGGGATGTTAAATATTTCCGGGCCTGAGACGACTGTCATTGAAAGACAATCGAAGATTGTTACTTACGACACATCAAAAATTTATATTTCCGCGCCTGCTTATCTTATTGGAGCAAACATCACGTTAAAAAACGCGTCGAGTTTGTTGCTCAGAAAGTTGCAGTCACTTAACAGCTCTGTCATTGAAATGAATGATGATTCCCGCATCGAGCTGTACACCGCTGGAGCCTCGAGGGTTTACCACGATCAATTTCTAATTAACTTCCAGGGTGGCAATCCGACGTTAAGCATCAGATCGGATGTTCAAGGTGCTTCCCCAATCAACCTCTTAGATCCAGCCCTCCCAAAAGGGTTGTTTAATTTTTCCAGCAAAGCAAAAGGCGCTCTTCAAATCGATGTGGATGCTGCAAATGGCTTTAAAAACACTGAACTTTTCGCGACGGGAATTATTTCCATTGATGGCACTCCACAAACAAGCATGAGTACATTTTTCGAGACTGAATATCACAACAATGAAAAAAGAGGCGATGGCACTTACAGCTGGATAACTGTAAAAGCCAGAACAAAACCTTAAGCCCCTTGCGTGCCCTGCCGAAAAATCAGAGGGTGCGTTAGTTGATATTTCATCCGCGCCTGGTCGCAACAGCCAGACGCGGATGAGAGACTCCCGGTGATTTTATCTAAGCGCTTGCCCTATGCAGATAATCTGCGCACCGTCCCACATAAACTCCGCACTGTCACCGCCCTGCACATAGAATTGACGCAAGGTCGCCGCCGCCTCTACCACACAGCCATCAGGAAACCCGATAACTTTGTGATTCGCCGCATCCATATGCACCACCACCTGAGTATTGACCTGCGAAGTATTGATGACGCGGATACGCGCACCTGGACGCATAAATGGCATGTCTTTGAAGATCTTGACGAAACTGACTTGTACCCGCTGACGTGGAACTTACAGATCGTCAGCATAGTGGATGATGTCACCGTCCTGCAGGTCATCAATCTCGGCGCTGTTTATTCCCACCACTTGCCACGCATTGAACGGACGCCTCGCGAGTGCACCATGTAGCCTGGCATCCAGGTAGCTGGACGTTACCAATTCCTGATCAGCCAGTTGATAGTCAGGCGCCACCTGATTATTTTTGATGGTCACGTGGCCGTCGTACGAGTTACGGAACTTCTCGGTGGGCGTGAAGCTGCCCTCAACATCGCGTGTGGCGACCAGAAAATCGCCGAGAGTGCCACGATGGCTCTGCTTTTCCTGATAACCAATGAGCAGCGGCGCCGCCGCGCCCTCTACCGTATAACCGAAGCCAATCAGGCGAAGCTGCCCGTGCTGTATTCACCGCCACCCAGTTGCAGGTAGACCGATTGGCTGTCCAGCGTCATCGGGGCATTAGCGGAGTAACTGGCACTCGAGTTCTTCGCAACCCACATCTTGATTTTGTCAGATGCCTGGGTAACAACCGGCGCTCCGCAGAACTGAGGACTCACCAGAGGCGCATACACCGCCCTGAGATCTTTTGGTGTCACGGCTTTTGCATTGTCGATACCTACCTACGTTTCCGTTTGATTCGCCAATCTCACGATTCCGGCATCCGCCTGTGTTGCGCATTTGAGCGTGACCGTGCCATTTCCACACACGCTGACGTCGCCACCACTTCGAATCCCCCCAAGGGTGCTGGCGGTTGCAGCCGCCACTGCACGCGTGCGCACCAACGCATCCAGCGTCACCACGGCCCATATCCCTGGGCCAGCCGGAATGAAGCTGTCGGAGGTCGCCTCCCCCGATTTGAACGCGAACGAATCGGCAGCCACCGCATAACGACTGCTCACATCCAGATAGATACTCAACTGCAGCCCGGTCGCCGCGTAATCACAGACCGCCGGGTAAGGCACCACCAGTTGCCATTCCCCGTGATAGCTGACGTACAAACCGGAAACCGCGCCCACTTCCGAGCCAGGGGCACTCAAGACTGCGGCAACACCGGCAGGCGCCACCGGCGGCAATAAGGTGTACCACAGGACCCGCGTGGCAGTGACTTTAGAGCCCGAGTGAAGTTTGATTGAAGTCGAAAAGGTGGAGAGCGGCGCAACGGCCAGCCGCGAGCTGAAGAGTCGGGCGTAAGTCCCCGAGAGCAAAGTATCGACGTATTTCATGGAGTTCCTGGCGCTGCAAAATCACATTATTTTTATCGCTTACAACCATTAGGCGGCGATAAGAGTTTTCGATGATCTAAAAAATCAACAGACTACTCAGCGTTATAGGTTTGTAATCTCCAGCACCTTCAGGTCAGCACTTTGAGTAATATTCATCTGCGATGGCTGATTGATGGGCACGCCATTAATACACAAGAGCTTTCGACTCACCAGTGCGTTAATTTGCCCCGGGTGAGGGACGCAAGAAAGCCTCAAGATGCCGGTGTTTTCCCCGCTGTCATTAACAAAATTAAACAGACCTTCGGGGTACTCTTTAAACTCGTCCATAAAATCAAATGTGGCGCTATTGCCTAACGAGTACGGCATTATTGAAACCGCCGAAGCGCCCGCCCCCAGGCTGATTAAATGCGCTCTGTCCGGGTAAAAATAGAAATCTAACTCATCGGCTTCTATCACCAGTACTGCCTGGTGCCTGACAATGATGTCTGCCAGAGAGATACACCCCGCAGACAATAGCGATGATGACTTGCCTGCAAATAGAAATCCCTCCAGTTGCACACCGACCTCACCATCATCTCTGGTTGACCTGAGACTCAGTGAATGCTCTTTGCGCAACGGGCGTAGTTCACTGGCAATCGTAAACCGCCCCGCGTCCATTGAAATAAAACCCGCGACAATATCCATGCAGGCCGAATCCAGCACGTTCAATTCACCACAAAATATAAAAGCCCCCACAGACCTCACGACAAATAACGTATTGTCGTGAAGCAACAACTTCACATCTGCAGCGCCTACGCCGGTCCCCTGCAAGTCGCTGGCTTGCGTGCAAAGTTCACTTAGATTACTTAACGCAAAAATGCTGTCGTTAGACAAAATCACGCGTAACGAGCCACTTGCCGTGCAAGGATGATTCTGTGCCACACCGCCCCAGTAAAAACAGGTGCCCTCGCCTTCTTTATACGAGTTGCGCGTACCGACTATTCTCAGTTGGCCATTTACAATATTAATTTCTGTATTGGCAGAGACCTGTTCTTCGACAAGACCGCCCCATACGACTTCAGACGAAGTCTCCTTTGAAATCTGGACAATCGCCAGCACCTCATCGCTCGCATCCAATGTAAACCGTGTGCCAACGGCCTTGCCAAAATCTTCTATATCCAGAACACTGGTCCCATACGACCTGTCGTAGAGTTGGCTAGTACTTTTGTCCCAGATAAATTTCTTACTCATTGACTATGCCCACGCATATTGGAGTTTACTGCATGAGCAGAAGATTGATCGGTCGCGCCTTCAAACGCCTTTCGAATAACCCTCGAAGCATATTGAAGACTTTTGGCCGCGTACGGAGAAACCACCTTGTCGTAGTTGAACAGATTCAAAAATCCATGAAATAGACCCGATGCATTTCGATACTCGGCCACCACCCCCTGCTTCTCGAGTTTTTTCACGTAAGCGAAGCCTTCATCGCGAAGCGGGTCACAGCCGGCAGTTATGACCAGTGTTTTCGGCATGCCTGATACATCGGTGACCAACAATGGAGAAACATTGGGGTTGGTCCAATCCGATTGTCTCGGGAGATAAAAGCCTCGAAAAAGCTCAACCGATTTTCGCGTCAGCACATACCCTTCACCAAAATCTCGATAGGACTGTGTGTCGGTGCTCGAAATGTTAGTGGATGGATAGAACAACGTTTGCTGTAGAACGCGCACATCGCCCGCTTGGCGCGCTTTGAGTGCCACGGCGGTGCCCAAGTTAGCACCGCCGCTATCGCCAACGATCGCGATACGTGAAGCATCTCCACCAAACTCAGCTATGTGTGCGCCGGCCCATTGCAGCGCGCCATAAACGTCATCAAAGCCCGCCGGGTATGGGTGCTCAGGCGCCAGACGATAGTCGACCGACACCACCAAGGCTGGAATCGAGCGAGCAAGCTCACGGGTAATACTGTCGTAGGCAGCAACGCTGCCCAAGGTCCAGCCTCCGCCGTGTACAAACAACACCACCGGTAATTTCCCGGCCCGCGCAAGGCTTTGGTCTGACGGCGTGTAAATACGAATTGGAATGTGGTGGTCTACGGAGGGAATTTTGATGTCTTGCACGCGTTGCAGTTCAATCCGCCGCAATGGATAAGCAGCGCTTTGATTTCTTTGCGCCCGCAATTCGATAATCGAATCAGGCGTTAATGAGTCCAGTGGATTGGACAGCTCGTTGGTCTTTTTCAGAAACGCCCGGATGCCAGGCAGCGGCCGGCAAACAGGCGTGCTATCAAGCAGGTGATCATTGGCAATTTGCACCGCCGCCGCGCAGCCCGGGAATACGCTGCAACCCAATAACACGCCCAGCAATGCCAGGGGTTTAAGCGACACCTGAACAGGTAAACGTTTTTTCATCAGATTGACCATCGTGTCAGTTGCCCGCGTCTTGTTGACTGCCGCCGACCGGCAAAAGCGAAACATCAAAGCGCATCACTTTCGCCGTCACCGGACTCACTTCGCAGCGGAAGCTGAACTCGCGCCAACCGTCCACGACTCGCGCCTGTCCTCTACCAATCAGCGCGGTATTGCCAGTTAGCGACAGACTTTTGGGATCGTCACTCCCCAGAAAAACACGATCCACACTTTTCAACTTTGGCTTTAAAGCGTTCAACGCCACAGGCCGACAGATGAACTCCGAAACCTTTTTTGCATCACTCCACTGGGTCGCCATCTGGCGCTCTTGCACACGCTTAAGCTTTTCAATTGATTGAGCAACCAAGGTGATTTGTGCCGGCGATAGCACGGAGGTTTCTGCCCGGGTTATTGCACTGATACCCAACAGTGAAATACACGCAAACCGGGCGAGCGCAATAGTTACCCGCCGCGCTCTACCACACGAAATCTTGTGTGCACGGACATTCCTGTTCCGCATCCAATCCTTGTATTTTGGCATCATTATTAACACTCTCCCGGAACAGGAATACTGACCTCGGCATGAGGGATGGTTACGCTCTAACTTGACCGCAAATGACGAACAATCGGCTGAACCTTGACGGCGAGTGCCAATTCACACCCACGCACCCCAAGGGCTTTTATACAGAGTGTCCAATATCGCGAAATCCCACACACACAACCCCGCCCTACGTCTCATATATTTGTTCCAGGCATCTCACATGTAGCCAAACGGCCAAGCATCGCCCGATTAATAGCGTTTTGTTAGTTACAATCGATACAGCCGTGATAACTACGGCCCTACGTTCGCACGCCCCAAAAAACCTGCAGGGTCGAATTCGTGACACCTCTTATCGACGAGCGTTACGCCATGCCACTGACCACCCAGGCCTCACACACAAGGCTTGTCGGTTACGCGCTGTGCCTGTTTGTTGGTCTGCTGCCGATCATTTCAGGCATTACAATCCTTCACTGGCAAGCCGGCCGAACATTGAACGCCCACGCCCTGGAAACGGCCGACGAGGCACTCAAGCAATTTGACTTGATACTCGACAATGCTCAATTGTCCGCGCGCGCCATTGCACCATTGGCCGGACAACCGTGCGCCGATATCGAACTGGCCTTGCGCGAACAGGTAACCCGACGACCTTTTGTGCGTGCCGCCAATCTGGCCTGGAACAACACTCTATATTGCACGTCGTTGTTCGGCCCGTATCAGGAAGCCGTCAACCCGCGAGACTATGTCGATGGCACGCTATGGTTGATGAGTGGCAACCCGGTAACGCCCAAGTCATCACTATTGGTCTATCGCCTGTCGCAAGGTAATGGCGCCGCCATGATCAACATCGACGGCTATCACCTAAGCAACATGTTGCGCCTGATCGGACGCCAGACGGGCCTGGTCCTGCAGGTTGGTAATGCCTGGACGTCCAGTCAGGGGCTGATCACCAGCCCCCCTCCTCCTACCTTCGCCGTTGCACAAACCACCCTGAACTCCACACATTTTCCCTTTAGCGTGACCGCAGGTTTTCTCAAAGGAGAAACCTGGCGCTATATCAACAAAGAGTATCCACTGTTACTGGCGCTGTTTCTGATCATGGGGTTGCTCGCGGGCGCCACCGCGAGCCGCCTGCTAAAGCACTCCAGAGCCCCGATCAATGAGCTGCAACTTGCACTCGAAGCAGGAGAGTTTGTTCCCTATTTTCAACCAATTGTATGCAGCCATACCTTGGAGTGGTCGGGGCTCGAAGTTCTGATGCGCTGGAATCATCCCCGCGAAGGCTTGGTGCGCCCAGATTTATTTATTCCGCTTGCCGAGCATTCGGGCTTGATCGTGCCCATGACGCGCTCACTGATGCAGCAAGCAGCCGCCCTTCTCGCCCCACATTCAGCATCATTCGGCTCAGGCTTCCATGTCGCGGTGAACATCACCGCCAACCATTGTCATGACCTGGCACTGGTCGAAGATTGCCGCAAGTTCCTTGCCGCCTTTGCCCCAGGAAAGATCAGACTGGTGCTGGAGTTGACCGAGCGCGAATTGGTCACGCCCTGCGCAATTACCCATCAACTGTTCGAGCAACTACACAAAATAGGCGTACTGATCGCCATTGACGATTTCGGCACGGGACACTCCAGCCTTGGCTATCTGCACCAACTCAATATTGACTACCTGAAAATCGATCAGAGCTTTGTCGCCATGATTGGGGTTGACGCACTCTCATCACACATTCTGGACAGCATCATCGAATTGAGCATCAAGCTTGAGCTGAGCATCGTTGCCGAAGGTGTGGAAACCACCGAACAGCGTGATTACCTGGTATCACAGGGCGTTGATTTTCTGCAAGGCTATCTGTTCGCCAAACCCATGCCAGCACTAGACTTCCTGAGCCACCTGGACCAGCACACAACATCCCGGCATGACGAAGCGCAAAAAAAACGCTGACTGGCGCCAGCGTTTTCACAACATCATTTATTAATACAAACGTGCGGCTTCTGAAAAGTGCGCGACAAGCCCTCCGATATTCGGCGCCGTATTCTTGGGCGGTTCCACCTCAACCGCTTCACTGGGTGAAAAACCAAACTGGCGACGAAAAGCTTTAAAAAACTGGCTTTGGTTAGTGAAACCGCAGGTATAGGCAACCTGGGAAATCGGCAAACGATCTGAATGGGCCAGCAAGTCACGTGCGGCATTCAGCCGTTTTTCGCGAATAACCATTGCAATCCCTCCATCGAGCTCAAACGCCCGATACAGGCCTGCCCTGGAAACACCGAAACGACGGACAATCGCCTCAACGCCCAGCTCAGGATGCGCAAGGTTAGCGTCGATGAAGTGCAGAATATTTGAGCGCAGCGTGTCTTGAAAAAAACCTCGTTCCTCCGAAAGTTTTGGCGCGCATGCTCCAAGCCCGCCCTTGACGAGATTGCCGACAACGTCCACCGCCAACACCGAATCGGTATAAGACAAATCGAGCGAAACGTTCCAGAGTTCGACTAGAAAGTCGGTCAGTAATTGATTAATCGGTTGATCGCGCCGGAAGACCATGCCGTGTAAGTCAGCCCTCCCCACCAGGCGTTCGAAACGCCCCCGCTCAACCATCATCGTTAGACGCGATCCAGGGCTGACGTGGTTCTCACACACCTTCCCCAGATCCAGAATATACAAATCGCCAGGCCTGACATGAACACAGTGCTCGCCGACATTGCCACGCATGCTGCCTGCCACAAACAGCTGGAGCACATAGCCATCCAATCCGCTCACCTGAATTTTCTGACGCGCTCGTACGAAGCTTTGCGCAGAAAAATTGGTCCGACCAATAAGCAGCTCTCCATTCGAACGACTGGAAAGATCGCCCTCTATTATTCGTTTTTGACTATCGTCAGGCATTCCGATGTCAAAGACCGGTCTTGTCATCTCGCGCCAATAATCACCTCGTGCCGATGACTCTATTGTTTTAGAAGAGAAAAAAACTTCAACCGTCGCCATATCTCGCTCCCCATACATAAGAACCTCAAGACACCGAGGTAGCCACTCCTATCGAATGGGCGGTCTACCACGGGCTATTCTGCTGCGGACTACTACGAGTACTCCGACTAGCTCAAAACTACGCAGTAACTCTAGACCAAAAAAAAAATGGCCGTTGGATTATTGGATCCAATGGGCCAGCAATTGATGAAGAATGGGAACTGGAGCTCAAAAACCAGGTGAGGCGCTGATTATTCGGTGACACTGATCTCGAGCGAAATAGTTCTCATCAAGCTTATCCGCACGAACTTTTGCGTGTACCAAAGTAGTCGAAGAAAAAATTGCCTCGATTGGTTACATAAGAAAGCCCGCTCAATGGCAGGCCTGCGACATTTACTTAGTTTGCTGAGGACGCATGCCAAACCATCAATAGAGACCTTAATTGCAAACGACTGCTTCAGCTTAATACCTGGGTTACCCTACTAACATTTTATAAACTCACCTCCGCGCCGCGTCTCATTTCCTTGATCCTGACGTCTCACGCTGAGATACCTGTATCGGCGGTCTCAAGGAGCAAGTGCAACACCTGATGTAAGGTGTTGCCATGCCAACGAAGTACACACATCTCAGCACTGAGGAGCGCGTTGCCATCATGGTGATGCAGCTTCAACAACTCACTCTGCGAGCTATCGCCGTTTTACTCAGACGCCATCCCAGTACCATTAGCCGTGAGATCAGGCGGCACAGCCAACTGGGTCGATGATTCGGCTCACGCCGCACGCAGGGCACGAGTGCTACGTCATAAGCCGCGCCGTCAGTCTCGCTTGTGCTCTGGCTCTGAGCTGTTCCAAGTGTTCATAGAAATGTTGCGCATTGGCTGGTCACCCCAGCAAACCGCCAGCAGACTACGCCGTATCTGGCCCGATCACCCCGAGCGATATGTGAGTCACGAAACCATCTACCTGGCAATTTATGCCTATCCGCGAGGCGAGTTGAAACGCCAGCTCATCAGCTACTTGCGCCAAGGTAAAGGCAAGCGTCGCCCGCGAACCCAGCGTGCCACACGTCGAGAGCGCTACCCTGCGGCACTCAGCATCCATTTGCGTCCACCGGAGGTCGAAGACCGCCTTGTTCCAGGGCACTGGGAAAGCGACCTGATCATCGGGGCCAATAATCGCTCTGCTGTCGCCACGATGGTTGAACGCACCAGTCGTTACGTAATTCTGGCAAAACTTGACGCTCCGACCGCCGATGTAGCCGCTCAAGCTATTACCCGAGAGATGTCGCGGATGGCACCCTCACTGCTGAAAACCATGACGCACGACCAAGGCAGTGAAATGGCCCGCCACGCTGAAATCACGGCCCACACCGGCATGAAGATTTACTTTGCAGACCCGCACAGTCCATGGCAGCGCGGCAGCAATGAAAATACCAATGGCTTGCTGCGCCAGTATTTGCCCAAAGGCACTGATCTCTCGCTGGTCACCCAGGAACGGCTGGACGAAATTGCCGACATGCTGAACACTCGGCCACGCCAGACGCTGGGCTGGAAATTTCCGGTCGAAGTACTGGTTGATTACCATCAGCTATTGGCGAGCAACAAGCTCGAAACCATCAACTGACTGTTGCACTTGGAACCTGAGACCGCCCTTTGCGCCACCCCTAGTGTCCTGAGCGGTTAATTCAATAACTTATTCTTTATCGCCCCCAGCTTTGCTTTGTTTACAGAGCTGATGATTGATTCAGCCGTCTTATTCCACCTGAAGGGCTTGGCTGAAAGGTCATTGT
>NZ_JBVASJ010000051.1:0-33235 GCF_057813935.1 Pseudomonas sp. F220 | reverse complement strand
ACATCCGACCACGCAAGCGATTTAACTGGCTGTGTCCGATCGAGGTATTCACTCAGCTCATGGGCTTGCAACATGAGGCTCCTGCTTCAATTCAATAGCCGTGTTGCACTCAGCTCCTGCAACCGCCTAATGAAAAATGAACGCCAGATAACTCCGATAATAAGTGATAAGCCATACCCTATACCTATAGAGATGCGGCCACTCTGGAGGATCTCGCTGATTATTATCAGTATTGAGCGGGTATCCAACGAAAAGAAATACTTAGATTCCAAAAAACTGAACATATTGATCTGGATGCTTATTAGAAAAAATAGATGGCCAGAATATGAAGACTATTTAAAAGATCGAACCCTTGATATACCCCTAATATCAGTGGATACAGCGACATACAAAGCAATCGAGATTTGTGTGGCAAAAGCATTGGTTACATTATCCGATGGTAGAGTCCACATTACAGATGCCGGTCAAGATATCTATAGAACCATTCTTGAAAGCGCAGTGATGCAAGAAGAAATAGATTTTTTAGATAACTTTGGAAAAAAACTCACTGACGCTAAAGTTAAAAGCCTCACAGGGGGACTAATATAATGCTTGGTCTAAAAATCAAAGAACTAGAAATCTCCGTCAATACTTCAAGCGGCCCTTTCTCTGCAAAGCTATTTTTTAATGACGGCTTGAATATAATACGTGCAAACAACTCCTCCGGCAAATCAACCTGTATTAACGCCATTGCATTTGGACTCGGGCTTGAGGCAATTCTCGGCCCAAGTCGTAAAAGACCGTTCCCCAAGTCCCTCTATGAAGTCATTTACAAAAGCAAAACCGACGAGACACCATATTTAGTAAAAAGCTCCAATGTGCAATTAAAGATAGTCAATAGTCGCGGAGATGAGGTAACCCTACTAAGAGAAATCGAAGGAAACAGCCAAAAAATCACGGTTAGCTCATTGATATCAACGCAAGATTATTTTCTAGGTGCGGCTGGAGAAGTTGGCTCTGCAAAAAGCGAACTAGGTTTTCATCACTGGCTTGCAAAATTCATTGGTTGGACGCTCCCGGAGGTAGTTACTTTCGATGGCAAAGAAACAAAACTATATCTAGAATGTATATTCCCTCTATTTTTCATCGAACAAAAACGCGGATGGTCAGAAATACAAGCAAACATACCTACCCATTACAACATCAGAAATGTTAAGAAAAACGCAGCCGAATTCTGCCTAGGATTCAACAGTTTTGAGCAAGAGAAAAAGATCTTCATGCTCAAAGCCAAAGTAGATTCCGCGGAAAAAGAGTGGGAAAAAATAAGATCTACCGCCGAAAGTGTCGCCGACTTCAACAGTGTCAGAATCAATATAATCCCCGACATAGAAAAAGCAAAGGAAAAGGCGTACGTGAACTTCTCCTACTTAGAGAATGACATATACATAAGCCTCAACAACCAGCGATCCTCGCTCAAAAAACTAATCGAAAAACTGAGCAACGGCATTTCTGAAAACCAACCAAGTAATGAGAAGATTGAATCGCAAGCGAGTATAATCCGCACCCTTCAAAGAGAGTCGGAAAATACAGCAAGAAAAATAGAGAATTCACTACTATCTCTATCGGAGACGGATAAAAAAACGTCAACTTTGAAACATGATTTAAACCAATACCAACAGTTGCGACGACTTAAATCTGTGGGAAGTGTCATCAATGATGAGCTAGACATTTCCAAATGTCCAATTTGTGACAGCAACATGTACGACACCTTAGGGTCTAACTCAACCCAAAGAGCGCCTATGACGCTCGAGGAAAATATTGAATTCCTCAAAAATCAAATAGACTTCTTCAATTCTATCAAATTAAAGACCGCCGGAGAAATCCAACACTTCCAAGCTAGCTCTAAGCTAATCCAAGCACGACTAGGCGTCGAGCAAGATAAGCTAAATAATTTAAGAGCCGACTTTGAGGATATAAATGCCGCAACAAAAGCAATCCTAAGAGAAAAAATACAAGCAGAAATACAACTTAAAGAAGTGGAAAAGCTCCAAGATTCAGAAAAAAATCTTAATGAGCAAATTGAACGAATTCAATCCGCGTGGCGTACGGCTTCTGACTCATTGAGGCTGGCAAGAAAAAACAGTTCTGAAACTAATAAGTACGCGACCATAACAAAACTAGAACAGATAATACGACGCAACCTTGAGTCATTCCAATTCGATCACGCGGCAATAAATTCCATATCTGTGTCGGATCAAACTTTGCGACCAGAGCAAGAGGGATATGATATTGTAGCAGAAACTTCTGCGAGTGATTATATCCGTGTTATTTGGGCTTACACTCTCGGACTTTTAGAGCTCGCAGGAACGGAGAAAGAGATAAACCATGGTGGTTTTGTGGTATTTGACGAACCGCGACAGCACGAAGCAAGTAAAAATAGCTTTATTTCATTGATCGATACAGCGTTAAAAAGCAAGTCTTATGGTGGCCAGGTTATTTTCGCCACGAGCATGGAAAAAAGCGAACTGGAAAATGCATGCAAAGGCAAGGATCTGAATATATACTTTTTTGACGACTACATACTTAAACCATCAGTTCAAAAAACAGCCCTATATGAAAGCAGTCCCCCTATATAACAAAGTGCAGATTAAAGTATGTTCTCTTGTAGCAAGGGTCGACTAGCATGTGTAGACCCTGCTCATTAAAAACACCTAAATTGAGCTAGACCAAATCTCGATCCCCCCTAACGCACATCATTTAAAAGCAATATATGACGCATATCGAACAGGGCTATGCTCGCATATTGCGGTGATTCTATTGTCGGAACACGGAGCCTCCCTGCTTGCATGAAGCTCACTTAAAAAATCTAAAAGCCCACGCAGCTGTCTGTGGAAAACTACTGATTTCCACGGGTGAATAATTTCATCCACAGCCGCAGAACTCCGGAAAATTCGAGCCTTGACCCGAATTATCCACAGGCGTAGAAAAGATCGGGCAGAGCGCTGTCGTTGACAGCAACCCAGGTAGCCCGAACCTTTGAGGCTACGCCACACCGTGGTGGTTCTCCCAAAGAGCGATTAGCGTCCGGCGGCTCGCACGGTCACAGCGATGTGATGGATGCCTACTTCTACCAGAGTGCCCACTGCGGCAACTCACACCCCTTTATAGCTGCCCTGCAGCAACCTATCCGCTTGGCCATTTCCTTGCGCCAACTTGCGCCCGTCTCTTTCTTCCGGAAAGAGACGGGCGCTCCTACCACTGCTGCAGCTCACCTCGTACAAGGCATTGCGGCATTTCCCCTCGTGACAATCGGCGTGACAAACACCGAAGTCACCAGCAACAGCGATATAGATGATGGTGCCGCAGACCATGGAATGGACTGCACCTGACTGACAGTCAGGCATGCCCCGGTCATCGCTTCACTGCCTTCACCCGACTCAGGATCTCGCGGCATTGGTCTCGTCAGCCAGTGCAGCCTCCACCCGCCCACCGGTAACGGTGCTCAGGAGGCCAGATCATGGGATGCCCTTGCTCCCGGTCGTGAGGAGTCGTCAGTCCCGCGTTAGAGGACATCCCCACAGGTCGCAGGGGCCTTGAACCCTGATAACACTCAGCATTCTTGGCGGGATGACGTGGGGCGAGGATCGGAGAACGGCGGATGGGTGACCGACATGACATTGGTGGGTAAACGCGATGGCCGCAATTTCGGCTATGGCAGGCAATTGAGCTATGCGGGGCCGCAGGCATTGAAAGACATGTTCGGCGGTGGCCACTACGGCACGGTCAAGGCGCATTCTGATCGGTGGCAGGCATTTGTGAAGTGGTGCCGATCCGAACAGGGGCCCGGTATCAATGACGCGCGGCAGGTTGATCGGAAGGTGTTGGCCAACTATGCAGCGTATCTCCGTGACCTGGTTAGGCGCGGCGACCTCGCCATCAGCACCGCGCAAAATCGGCTATCCAGCGTTAACAGGACCATGGCGGCGCTTCGCGGTGATCAGTGCGTGAAGTTGCCCACCCCGAGCAAAGCGTTGCGTATGCAGCGCACCGGGGTTCGCCAGTCGGTGCCACAGGGCCAGGACCGCAAACAGGTTCAGCAAATCGTCGATGCGCTTTGCCGTCATCATCAGCTACGGGCCGCTGCGATCGTTCTGTTGGCGCGAGCTACCGGTATGCGCTTACGTGAGGCCATCTTGGCTGACCTGCCACGGCTAAGCCGTGAGGCTAACGAATTCGGTAGGATCAACATACAGGATGGCACCAAAGGCGGCCGCGCCGGTGCCTCGGCACCCCGCTGGATTTCGGTGGATACGCATGTTCGAGGCGCGCTTAGAATTGCGCAGCAGGCTTCGCCTGCGGGAAGTCGCAACCTGATAGCGCCAAACGAAAACTACGTGAGCTTTCTACAGAAAGTCGTCAGCCCGGCGCGGGACATCCTGCATACACACAACCTCAAAGGCATTCATGAGCTACGGGCGGCGTTCGCGTGTGAGCGCTATGAGCAAATAACCCAACACCGCGCGCCTATCAATGGCGGCCACTGTTGCCAGGTAGATCGGAACCTCGATCGTGAAGCACGTAGCCAAATCGGCTATGAGCTGGGGCACGGTCGGATCGACGTCGTCGCTGCCTATATTGGAGGGCGAACATGAGTAAGCCATTCGACATGGAGCTGTTCTTGGGTGGATTTCTTACGGGCTCGTACGCAACACGTCAGCGCCACTTACGGCAAGCAAAGCTCATCCAAGCTGAGGTATCTGAACGCTGGCAGATAGAAACACCTTGGTCTTGGAAGAGAAAGCACATGGTTTGGTTTCTTGAGCACCACTTGGTTGGGAGATGCGAGGCAACTCGGTATTACTACCTACTTACTGTACGGCTGCTTGCTCGTCGTTTAGAAAAGCCATGGGTTTTCAACTGCCAAGCAAAGAACTGATTTTATAGTCACGACCGACAACAATTACCCCATCGCAGCCGGCCGTCTGTGACAGGCACAAGATCGGCCACGTTTGCGACCCTATGGTTGGGCAGCATGACTCTCTCATTGGACCAGCATCCGCATAGCACTGAAATCGCCGGGCTCTATTACCTTTGCCCCAGAATTAATTGCAGCATTGAAGTCTTCGACAGCCAGCTCGGAATCGTTATAAATATATGAAGATATTTTATTTTCCTGCAACAAGGAGCTATATCTTTCCAACCAAGACAACCTATTCGTTAGAAATAAAGTTTTCTTGGCCAAGAATATACGACTCAGCACGGATGGGAGATATTCTTTTTTGTCAAAATCATCTGTCGGAGATCCAATAGACAACAACATCAAGTTTTCTACTGAATTATTTTCTTTTAGTTTTTTTGCTGAGGCATAAATCCCAACGGGCAGGAAACAGCCGATTTTCAGCCCTCGATTCGCTCGACTGACGGCAAGCTTCTTTTCATATGCAGAACTTCCGAGCAAAACACTTAGCCCTTCATTTTCACAGAAATCTAAAATTTGCTCAACCAACTTTTTCTCTTTATCCGCTGGAGTTGAACTGCAAATCAAAGAGAAATCAAAATTAACAACTGAAATAGAGGATGGAAAAACATACAAATCCTTCTCAACAAATCGCCCAAGTGAAGCTGGGTAATTCGGAGCTTTTCCGCCAATAACTTTGATTTCAACAGCTCTAAACATAGCAGAATATTTGGAATAATCCGCAATAGCTTTTCCAGCGCTTTTTGAACTTGACGGTTCAAAAACCAAAATCTGCGCAGGGGAGTCACCGAGGTACTTCTCGATTAGCTCTTTGACCCTGACCCACTCCAGTCCACCGTGGCCGCATCCTAGCGCAGGAAGTGTAACTACTTTCCCTTTCCTTTCCTTTAAATAAGTGGATAGCCACTGCAGCCCACTTTCCACGTATGAATATTCGGACGGCTTTTTCCAATGATCCTTTGTGGGAAAATTAACAACCTCAACATCTTCAAGCAAAGCATCTGAGCTATGCCAGACAGAGGGTTTCCCAGGTCTAATCAATCCTAAACTACACTGTTCAGCATAATCAGCGAACATGCTCGGGTACCGTTTCTTAAAGGCCAAAGCAACACCCGCCCCCATAACTCCAACACAATTAACAGTATTGACCCTTATATCAGCCTCAAATTTAAAAAAATCCCCTGACACAAATTTAATCATCAGTTTTCACCTCGAAGGAGTCTAAATGCCTCATCCCGAAGCTGTTCAATGCGCTGATAAGTACCCATCAGCCAACCCTGATCAATTGCCCCGATGTCAGCACGACTCAGAGCGACAAGCATATTGACATCCTCTTCACAGGAGATCACATCTAAAAATTGTTTTTTATCGCGTCCTTTTGCAGCTATCTCACCCAGCAAGTCATCATAGGTGACCAACAAAACCAGTTGGCGAATGTCGTTATTAGAAAGCCCACCTACATCCTCAGTCAAAATTCGCTGCAACATTGGCAAAGACTTGCAAGCATGATTACTATCAGCCTTGTCCATAAACGAATTGGCCCATCTAGTCTTAGGCCCCTTACCTATATCATGCAAAAATGCCGCAAACTCTAAAATCTGCTTCCCTCGGAGATCAAGAGCATTGTACTCCGGACTCTCAAATACAAGCTCTGCGACTCGCCTACTATGAGTGCCTACATCATCTTTATGAGGACCATAGTCAGCCGCAAGACCATCAATATTAGCAAGCTCTAATATTGAGCAAAAATCCGCCCGAACAGCATTCAGCGCCTGCTCCAAATTTAAAAACTTTGGATTCGGGAGGCGACCATTTTCTATGCTTGAAACCGTATCTAAAAAGCCTTTCTTTAAGAAATACGGACCAGTAATGAATGAGAACCTCTTATCTTGCATGTCTGGGTAATAATGCCACGAATTACACACGACATTTGGACATGGAACTCCCTTTTCAGCAAATCGATCTCTAATGATCTGAGCAAAACCATCATTCCAAGCAACTATATACGCCACATCCGCCATAGAAACCAGATCAGGGACAAGCAACTCAGCCATTTTTTGATGACGCTCATTGTCATCAGGATACTTCCATTTATTGTGATCAATAATCCCCCAGTTCAAATCCCCCAGACGATCCGACTCGGCCGAACAAAAAAACGGGGGGGGAATATCTGTATTAGCTGAAGCACTGGTAAAGAAAACTCCTTGCCTAGAATCGATGATCCGTAAGGGAACAGCAAAATAAATCAAGAACTGTTGATCAACATTTTTCTTAAGAATAACAGAAAGCTGCATCGGGGGTTTTTGTGCAAAGTAAAATGGGACGTAATCATGAACATGACGTCCCTCTGAACCTGGGACTTCCATCGCGCCTCTTCGGCACTGAATCCCCGCAGCAGCAACATCTACGTGAGTTACGCCTCTTTGTAGCTTCTGGTTCGTCGAGAGCAACCCCAGTTCAATAATTGAATCCAAGTTCTCAATGGACGAAAAGTGATATGCGTAGCGGCCGTTATAACGATCTGGAATTGGCATTTGATGTCCTTATTAAACGCTCAGAAATTACCTAGTCAGCAGCAATGAATAGGGTGCCTGTGGACCCAAACGGCGCTGCCCCCCTAGAAGGCTGCCACAAAGCCCTCAACGAGTCACTGGAGGAGAAGAACTATGCAGCTTCCAGAGTGGGGCGAGTCAAGCAAAGCACGGCCATCTAGAGCCTGGCGAGGCTGACCGAGTCATTTCCTGCCTCCACATCCCCCATCCTGCGGATCAATCTATAGAAGGTCGGGGGAGTGCCAAAGGATAGTTTTAGAGATAGCTTGTCTAACTAATAAAAATAAAAACGTTATAAATCATATATTTGTGATTATTTTCGACTCCTGGTGCCGCACCATACAAAACGAAGGCTCGCAGAAATGCGGGCCTTTGTTGTTTCCGCCATCCAGAAAACCCAACGCCCAAAAACACCCCGTAACCCCCGCCCCTCCGGTAGGCGCTGCCGAAGGCTGCGATCTTTTGATCTTAAAATCTTCAACCCCTACGCGAATCCGGCTTGAACCACCCCCAACTCGCTACTGATGCACCGCGCCGCTTGGTTGACATGCAGTGCTTTGGCCAAAGTGTCTTGGCTCAGCTCCTGTGCCTGACGCCGCTCGTGCAGCGGCATTTCGGCACGCAGCCTTTGATATCGCTGGTGTACGCAAACCCCAAGTGCGGTCCCTCATCGCCGAGCGGCATGACAGTGGCTTGCACCGTTGCACAACGATGAGACCCGCTCCACAAAATCAGCCGCAAAATCCTCCGGCGGGCAATCCGTTGTGCATAAACCCTGAAGCGAAAAGGCATAACACCCCTTCAGCAACGACACCCTGGGCTTCGCTCCTCTAGACTCAACCGGTGGTCGCAGAAAGAACCAAACACGTCGCTTTCGTGCAGATGAATCAAAGGCAGCGTGGCAAGCTGCCTTATATGCCCTGAAGAGGTGCGGCAAAGACCGCACCGGGCCCAACAAGATGCCCGCTCAGGGTGCCTGGCCAACGGCCTGAAAATGCCACGATACCGTGACGTGGTGTGAATGCCGCAGCCGACACTTTTCGGACAACCGACAACCGCCTGGTTTGTCCGTGACCGTGAGGAATGCTGTATGCCTGATGAGATGTTGCACCTGCCTATGGTCAACAGCCTGCTGGAGCGCCACAAGGGTTCGCCCGGCGCGCTGTTGCCGATCCTTCATGATATTCAGGAGGGCATCGGTTACATCCCCGATGCCGCCGTCCCCGAGATTGCCCACGCCCTGAACCTGAGTCAGGCCGAGGTTCGCGGGGTGATCAGCTTCTACCATGACTTCCGCACCGCCCCCCCGGCCCGACATATCCTGCGTCTGTGCCGGGCCGAGTCCTGCCAGAGCCGCGGCGCCGAGCAGCTCGCAGCGCAGTTGCGCGAACGCCTGCAACTGGACGACCACGGCAGCAGTGCCGACGGCAACATCAGTCTGCGCCCGGTGTATTGCCTCGGCGCCTGCGCCTGCTCGCCAGCCCTGGAGCTGGACGGCCAGGTGCATGCGCGGCTCAGCGCCGAGCGTCTGGATGCCCTGCTCGACACTTGCCTGGAGGACGCATGATGCCGAGTCTCTATCTGCCCGTTGATTCTCTTGCCCGTGCCGTGGGTGCCGATGAGGTGGCCGTGGCCCTTGCCACTCAGGCCCGGGAACGCAATCTACCGCTGGACCTGCAACGCACCAGCTCTCGCGGCCTGTACTGGCTGGAACCGCTGCTGGAAATGGACAGCCCACAAGGCCGTATCGGCTTCGGCCCGGTGACCGCTGCCGATGTGCCGTCCCTGCTCGATGCGCTGCAAGGCGAGCCGTCCGCCCATCCACTGGCCTTGGGCCTGGTGGAGCAGTTGCCTTATCTAAAGACTCAACAACGCCTGCTGTTCGCCCGCGCCGGCATTACCCGGCCGCTGTCCCTGGAGGATTACCGGGCCCACGGTGGCTTCGAGGGCTTGACCCAGGCCATCGCCTTGGGCAGCGAGCAGACCGCGACCGCAGTGTTCGATTCGGGTCTGCGTGGCCGTGGCGGCGCGGCCTTCCCGGCCGGTATCAAATGGCGCACGGTGCGCGGCACTCAGGCTGCGCAGAAATACATTGTGTGCAACGCTGACGAAGGCGACTCCGGCACCTTCGCTGATCGCATGTTGATGGAAGGCGACCCCTTCCTGCTGATCGAAGGCATGGCCATTGCCGGTCTTACCGTCGGGGCCAGCTACGGCTACATCTATGTGCGCTCGGAGTATCCACAGGCCGTGGCCACACTGCGCGAGGCGCTGGACATCGCCCGGTCCGCCGGTTACCTCGGCGCCAATGTAGGCGGCAGCGGCCAAGCCTTCGATATGGAAGTGCGAGTCGGTGCCGGCGCTTACATCTGCGGTGAGGAAACCGCGCTGCTGGACTCTCTCGAAGGCAAGCGCGGGATCGTCCGCGCCAAGCCACCCATCCCCGCCTTGCAGGGCCTGTTCGGCCTGCCGACCCTGGTGCACAACGTGCTGACCCTCACCTCGGTGCCGCTGATTCTGGCCAAGGGCGCGCAGTTCTATCGCGATTACGGCATGGGCCGCTCCCTGGGCACCATGCCCTTCCAGCTGGCGGGCAATATTCGTCACGGCGGCCTGGTGGAACGGGCCTTTGGCCTGACCCTGCGGGAACTGGTGGAAGACTACGGCGGTGGTACCGCCAGTGGCCGGCCGCTGAAGGCCGCCCAGGTTGGCGGCCCCCTCGGCGCCTGGGTGCCACCCGGGCAATTCGACACTCCGCTGGATTACGAAGCGTTCGCCGCCATCGGCGCCATGCTCGGTCACGGTGGAGTGGTGGTGGCTGACGACAGCCTCGACATGGCCCACATGGCGCGCTTCGCCATGCAGTTCTGCGCCGAGGAATCCTGTGGCAAATGCACGCCATGCCGCATCGGCTCGACCCGGGGCGTGGAGGTGATCGACCGTCTGCTGGCCGCGCCTGACCAGAGCGCTCGTGATGAGCAGGTGATCATCCTCAAGGACCTGTGCGACACCCTGCAGTACGGTTCGCTGTGCGCGCTGGGCGGCATGGTCTCCTTTCCGGTCGCCAGCGCCCTCAAGTACTTCCCCGCCGACTTCGGTCTGCAATCTTCGGAGGCCGACCAATGATCACTCTCTTCGACCCGAATACCGATATCGATCTGGGCACCCCTGCTCGCAACAGCGAAGTGCAGGTCACCCTGAACATCGACGGCCGCAGTATCAGCGTGCCCGAAGGGACCTCGGTGATGCGCGCCGCCGCGCTGCTGGGCACAACCATTCCCAAATTGTGCGCCACCGACAGCCTGGAAGCCTTCGGCTCCTGCCGCATGTGCCTGGTGGAGATCGACGGCATGCGCGGCTACCCGGCGTCCTGCACCACGCCGGTCAGCGAAGGCATGAGCGTGCACACCCAGACGCCGAAGCTCGCGACCCTGCGCCGCAACGTCATGGAGCTGTACATCTCCGATCACCCGCTGGACTGCCTGACCTGCTCGGCCAACGGCAACTGCGAGCTGCAAACCGTAGCCGGCCAGGTCGGCCTGCGGGAGGTGCGTTATGGCTATGAAGGCGACAACCATCTGGCCGACCTGAAGGACACCTCCAACCCCTACTTCGACTACGACCCGAGCAAGTGCATCGTCTGCAACCGCTGCGTGCGCGCCTGCGAAGAAACCCAGGGCACCTTTGCCCTGACCATTACCGGGCGCGGTTTCGAATCCCGGGTCGCGGCCGCCGGTGGCGAGAACTTCCTCGACTCGGAATGCGTGTCCTGCGGCGCCTGTGTGCAAGCTTGCCCCACCGCGACCCTGATGGAAAAAAGCGTGGTCGAACTGGGTCAGCCCGAGCGCAGCGTGATCACCACCTGTGCCTATTGCGGCGTGGGCTGCTCGTTCCGCGCCGAGATGAAAGGCGACCAGGTCGTGCGCATGGTCCCCGACAAGAACGGCCAGGCCAACCACGGCCACTCGTGCGTCAAAGGGCGCTTTGCCTGGGGCTACGCCACCCACCCGGATCGCATCACCAAGCCGATGATCCGCAAGTCCATCAACGACCCTTGGCAGGAAGTCAGCTGGGATGAAGCGGTGACCTACGCCGCCAGCGAATTCCGCCGGCTGCAGCAAAAATACGGCCGCGACTCCATTGGTGGCATCACCTCCAGCCGCTGCACCAACGAAGAAACCTACCTGGTGCAAAAACTGGTGCGCGCTGCCTTCGGCAACAACAACGTCGACACCTGTGCGCGGGTCTGCCACTCGCCGACCGGCTATGGCCTGAAACAAACCTTGGGCGAGTCCGCCGGCACCCAGAGTTTCGACTCGGTGATGCAGGCCGACGTGATCCTGGTGATGGGCGCCAACCCCAGCGACGCCCACCCGGTGTTCGCTTCCCAGCTCAAACGCCGCCTGCGTGAAGGCGCGCGGCTGATCGTCATCGACCCACGACGCATTGATCTGGTGGACACGGTGCATGCCCGCGCCGAACTGCACCTGGCGCTGCGCCCCGGCACCAACGTCGCCATGCTCAACGCCCTGGCCCACGTCATCGTCACCGAAGGCCTGCTCAACCAGGCCTTTATCGACGCCCGTTGCGAGGGCAGCGATTTCGCCCAGTGGAAGGCGTTCGTCAGCCGCGCGGAAAACTCGCCGGAAGTCCTTGGCGAAATCTGCGGCGTCGCCGCTGCCGACATCCGCGCCGCCGCCCGTCTGTATGCCACCGGTGGCAATGCGGCGATCTACTACGGCCTGGGCGTCACCGAACACAGCCAGGGCAGCACCGCGGTCATGGGCATCGCCAACCTGGCCATGGCCACCGGCAACATCGGCCGCGAAGGCGTGGGCGTGAACCCGCTGCGTGGGCAGAACAACGTTCAGGGCTCCTGCGACATGGGCTCCTTCCCCCACGAGCTGCCCGGCTACCGGCACATCTCCAACGAAGTGGTACGGGCGCAGTTCGAACAGGCCTGGAACGTCACCCTGCAACCTGACCCGGGCCTGCGCATCCCCAACATGTTCGAGGCAGCCTTGGGCGGCAGCTTTAAGGGCCTGTATTGCCAGGGCGAAGACATCGCCCAGAGCGACCCCAATACCCAGCACGTCACCGCAGCTCTGTCGGCCATGGAATGCATTGTGGTGCAGGACATTTTCCTCAACGAAACCGCCAAGTTCGCCCACGTGTTCCTGCCGGGCTGCTCGTTCCTGGAAAAAGACGGCACCTTCACTAACGCCGAGCGGCGCATCTCCCGAGTGCGCAAGGTCATGGACCCTCTGGGCGGCAAGGCCGACTGGGAAGGCACCGTGGCCCTGGCCAACGCCCTGGGTTACCCCATGAACTACCAGCACCCGTCAGAAATCATGGATGAAATCGCCAGCCTGACGCCGACCTTCAGCAACGTCAGCTACGCCTCACTGGAGCGCCACGGCAGCCTGCAATGGCCGTGCAACGCCGCGGCGCCGGACGGCACGCCAACCATGCACATCGAGGAATTCGTGCGCGGCAAGGGGCGCTTCATGCTCACCGGCTACGTGCCCACCGAGGAAAAGGTCAACAGTCGCTACCCCCTCCTGCTGACCACCGGGCGCATCCTCAGCCAGTACAACGTCGGCGCCCAGACCCGGCGTACCGACAACGTTGCCTGGCACGACGAAGACCGTCTGGAAATCCACCCGACCGACGCCGAGAGCCGTGGCATCAACGAAGGCGACTGGGTCGGCATCGGCAGCCGCGCCGGACAGACCGTACTGCGTGCGCGGGTCACCGAACGGGTAGCCCCAGGCGTGGTGTACACCACCTTCCACTTCCCTGAATCGGGGGCCAACGTCATCACCACCGACAACTCTGACTGGGCCACCAACTGTCCGGAGTACAAGGTCACCGCCGTGGAAGTCAGCCGCGTCTACCACCCTTCCGAGTGGCAAAAACGCTACCAGGAATTCAGTGACGAACAACAACGCCTGCACGACGAACGCCGCCAGGCACGCACCGCCGGAACAAAAGCCGAGGTACGCCGATGAGCACTGCCAACCTGATCAAAATGGCCAACCAGATCGCCCAGTACTTCGCCAGCGAACCGGACCCGCAACAGGCCGTGCTCGGCGTGCGTAATCACCTGCAGATGTACTGGACGCCCGGCATGCGCAAGGAGTTGCTGGCCTGGCAGACGGCGCATCAAGGGGCAGACTTGCACCCCCTGGCGCAGGCGGCGGTCAGTGGGGCGGGCTGGGAGGCTTAGGTTCACACGATCCCTTGGGATTGCCCCGATAAGGCGCCGTGGTGATTTAATTTAGATTAATCACTACGACCCCTTTTGGTCGGATTTTCCGAGGACACCGGAGGCGGTATGAAAATGTTGTTTCTCGTTCGTCATGCCAAGTCGAGTTGGGATGACGCTGCGCAGCTCGACAAAGACCGTCCATTGAACGATCGCGGCAGACGCGACGCGCCTAAGATCGGTGAGCGCTTGGCCACGCGCGATCTGAAGCCCGACCTGATCCTGTCGAGCCCGGCCGTGCGTGCGCTCGATACGGCGGAGATCATCGCCAGGAAGCTCGATTACCGGCGCAAGGACATAGTCGTGGACGATCGGCTGTATGCCGTCGAGGCGAATGACCTGCTCGAGGTCATCCGCACGCTGAGCGACCGGCTGAAGTCGGTGATGATCTTTGGCCATAACCCCGCGTTGGTCGAACTCGCGCAGCGGCTGTCCAGCAAGATCACCGACATGCCAACGTGCGCTGTCGCCGAGTTCAGGTTCGATGCGAAGTCATGGTCAGAAATCGGCGAGATCGAGCCCGCACAAGTGGCGCTCGACTATCCAAAAAAATCCTGAGATCAGGGGGCGTCGTGATTTAGTTCAGATCAATCACTACGACTCCTTTGGCCCTATCCACTTCTCAGAGGTCATTGTTCCCGGATGCCGCTCCCGCCTGGGGCCCTTTGCCGAGAAAGGGGACGGTTTCCACTTCCAGCATCAGCAACACCATTTCCGTCAACTCGGCGTCGGACTTCTGTCCCGCATAGAGGTCATGGAGTGCTTTGGCGAAGGGAATGCGCAGGTCTTGGTTTTCTTCGCGGGCGGTATCGCTGTATTGCATGAGTTCACCGATGGCTCGCAGCACAGCCCCTTGCCACCGAGCGGTGGTCCTCGGACCATCGCTGGTGATTGCAAGCAACTTATCCTTCGTCAGCTGGCGAAGGGCCGGTTCCCGCAACGGCTTAAGCGGCCTTGGATTGCGAGTGATCTTTGACATACCGGACGATACTCAGCGTTTCCTGCCGGAACTGCTCGTAGTCAATCTGCTGGGCGTTAATAAAGGTGCTGCCCATCATGGTCAGCGAGCCCATAAAGCTGGCTTCGGAAATTTCCTCGTCGCTCGCGCCAAACAAGCGCGCGGCTTCGGTATGGAACAGGGCGCAATACTTACAACGGGTCGCCCCGGACACCGCCAGACCTATCAACTCCTTGTACTTATTAGGAATCTTGGTATCCGCCAACCAGAAGTCCCGGGCTACGCCCCAGAATCCGACCGCTCCGCCTTCCGGCATCTGCTTAATCCACTCCGGTATCTGACCGAGGGTCTGTTCAATTTCCCGATAAGTATCATGAATGGCCATTTGACACCTCCTTGCCTCTCTGGAGGCATCTGCTCCAGAGATACAAGTAGTAGTTTAGTTCGCCGGTAGCCATGCCAGAGCCGGCAGCAGGACGACTCCAGCAATGAATTCTTAAACATCGTAGAAACAATAGGATGGATTTAGATTTTTTTAGCGCAATGACGTACCACTAAGTACCTGGAGTTATCAAACTTGGCGGGTTGGCTCAGAGACGATACCGGGGCGTGGTGATTTAATTTGGATAATCACTCCAGCTCCATTAGTTCTCTCATGTACGCATTGTTAGAGGTGTCCAATTCTGAATAAGGTTTACACCTGTTTCAGGAGCAATTCCTGGCGGGGTGACGCTGACTCCCCCTCCCGCTGAAGCGCAAGTTCTGCCAGTAATCTGAACTCTTGCAGCAGACCGCGGACATAAACGATCTGGTTGATTGCCCAACGCTCTTCCTCGGCCATCATCTGCTCCAGCGTAAAACCGTCGGGCAGTGAGGTTTGACTCATCTCTCGGTAAGGAATAATGGGGTCTTCGTCCTCGTCCACTTGACGGAATGCGGGGGCGACATAGTGGTTTTCCTGCTCCAGGATAAAGGCGATGACCTGGGGTCCATTCTCTCCGAGCATCAACAGTTCGAACAACATGCGGGCATTGGGCAGGTCGTCCTCGGCACTGCCCTGTAGCACGCCATAGTGACCGACTCCATTTTCCTCGGGAACGACACGCACACCTTTCATGTGCACTTGCCGGATATGCGAAGCCAAGGTTTTCAGAGCCGTTAACGGTTGTTCGGCGGCATTGATCATATTGCCGAAATCGAACAGCGCGTGCAGGCGCGGATGATTGATGCGCTCGAGCAGCGTGACAATCTCGCCACTTTTCAGCTCTTCATGCTGTTCAAAGTCAATGTAGAGGTCATACCGTTCGGCTTGTTTGGCGAGGTAGTGCAAGTCCGATTCGATGGTGTTTAAAACCTCGGAAAGCCGTCCTCCATAGCGCGAGTAGACGCGGATGTTCTGCACCCCCATAACATGCGCCACCTCAACCACCCGATCCACGTCCGCCTTTTGGGTACTACTGATTTCCAGGTGGATGTCCAACCCCAGCACCTCGGCCCTTTGGCTGACAATGCGCAGTTGATCGTCGCTCATCTGCTGAAGACTGCGCTCTTCGCCATCCAGTAGATGAATGCTGACGCCGTCGAGCTCATGACGATAGGCGAAATCCAGCAGGTCAATCGGCCGGTATGTACCATAGGTCAGCTTCATCATCTGGGGGTAAGCATGGGCGAACAAGCGCATGCTATCGAGTCGTTCAAGCAGCTTGATCGCCAGCGCCGGGGTTAGCTGAGGTACCGGCAGGCCCGCTGCCTTGTGGCGCAATAATGCATCGAAACGCGACTGGATTAACGACATTCCGCCCCCTGGTCCTGACCCGTAACGCTGCGCTCATGTTGCGCCAACTGCCAGTCATACTGTCGCCATTGATGCTGGTCGGATACCTGTTTTAGCGCTGGCGCGGGGTTGACGACACACGCATGCTGGACCGCGTGCAATAGCGGCAAATCATTCACCGAGTCACTGTAGCCATAGCTGCCCTGCAAGCTGTTGCCATGGTTCTGCAGCCACGCCTGCAAGCGCTCTACCTTGCCTTCCCGAAAACTGAGCACCCCTTTAGTCGCGCCGGTGAAGTTGCCTGCTACCTCTTCAAGCTCAATGGCGATCACCTCGTCCACGCCCAGCATGGCCGCGATACGGCGGACGATAAAGTCAGCCGTCGCCGAGATAATTAATAGCGTGTTCCCCTGTTGGCGATGCCACTCAATTTGCCGACGCGCGGCTGGAAATATGCGCGTGGAAATCATGCTGGCGACAAAGTCATCAGCCCATCGCTCCACTTCGCTGACGGCCACCCCCGACAACGGTTGGAGCGTAAAGTCCATGTACTGCGCCATGGATAGTTCACCCAGATGATAGGCCTGCATCATCGCCTGCTCGGTGACCAGCATGTCGGCTGCTGCCACACCGCGCTGCACCAGATAGCGCAGCCAGAGACTGGAGCTATCGCAATCGATAATGGTGTCGTCCATGTCAAAAATAGCCAAAATCGTCATGCGACCTCCTGCAGTTCTTCACGATTGAACAGCAGGTCGAGCTGCGCGCCTGTCGGCAGCAAGGACTCTGAACTGCGATTGAGCATATCGACCATCAACGAACAACCTTGCGCATCGACGTGGTAACGAATGACGTTGCCGAGCAGTTGATGGTGACGTACCGTGGCGCGGCACGGCGCGCCCAGATGTGGGCCATAGCTGCGGCCCGCTTGCGCCACATGGATCGCTTCCGGCCGGATTGCCAGTTGTCCTTGTATGTGCAGGCCAAGCAGTTGTTTCGCCTGGCTGGCATCCAGCAGGTTGTAGCTGCCCATAAAGCGCGCTACAAAACCATTGGCTGGACGGGTGTAGATTGTCTCCGCGCTGCCTTCCTGCACGATGCGACCGCCATCCATGACAATGATGCGGTCGGACAGCATCAGCGCTTCTTCCTGATCGTGGGTCACGAAAATGGTCGTCAGTTTCAGCTGCGACTGGATCCGTCTGATCTCTTCCTGCAGGTTCTTGCGGATGCGCGCATCCAGTGCCGACAGCGGTTCATCCAGCAGCAAGATGCGTGGCCGCACCACCAATACCCGCGCCAGGGCGACACGCTGACGCTGGCCGCCGGAGAGCTGACTCACGAATTTGTTCTCGTGCCCCTGCAATTCAACCAGGCGTACCGCGTCGGTCACCCGTTGGAAGGTTTCATCGACAGAAACGCCCTGCATTTTCAGGCCGAAGGCAATATTGCCCATCACCGTCAGATTCGGAAAAAGCGCATAACTCTGAAATACCATGCCGATGCCGCGTTTTTGCGGAGCAAAATGGGTAATGTTGTTTCCCGCCACATGAACCTGGCCGCTATCGACGTCAGTTAAACCGGCGATACAGCGCAACAAGGTCGACTTGCCGCAGCCACTGGGACCGAGCAGGGTCACCAGTTCGCCTTCCTTGATATTGAAATTGATGTCGTCAAACACGCGGGTCTTGCCCGGGCCTTTGCCGAAGTATTTCGACAAGTTGGATACTTCAAGATAATTCATCGCACAGTCCTATCGACTCAAGCGGGTGGCAATCCAGGTCACGACCAGCGTAAATATGAAATAACTCATCACCACGGCACTCACAAAATGGCCGCTGGTGGAGCGCACGGAATAGAGGTAGACGTTCAAGGTTTCGTAACGGCTGCCAACCAATATGTTGGCGAACACGAACTCGCCCAGCAGGAAAGAGAACGAGAGAAACAACGATGCCATCAGGCCCTTGCGGATATTCGGCAAGATCACCCGCAAAAAAGCGGCGGGAGTGCTTGCCCCTAGCAGATGCGCCGCATCCATCAGGTCACGCACGTTCAGCCCTTGCAGACCGTTGGCGAGTGCCCGGTACATGAACGGCAGGACAATCGTGAAATAGCACCCTATCAGTACCCACGGCGTACCGATCAGCGGTAGCGGGCCGTCGGCATAAATCTGCAACAAACCCACTGACGAGACCACGGGCGGCACCGCGAACTGGATCAAAATCAGGATGTTCATCCAACGATCCAAGTGCGGAAAGTAATAGAACACGACAAATGTGGCAGGCACGATGACCACTGTGCTGAAGACCAATGTGCCCAGTGCAATCAACAGGGAGTGGCTAAATGCGGTCAAGAAACGCGGCTCTTGCCACAACTTGAGATACCAGTCGAACGTCAGCCCGTCGGGTAATATCGTTGCACCCCAGTGCTGGGAAAATGAATAAATCAGGGTCGCCAGAACAGGGATACTGAGTAGCGCCATCAAGCCATACAGCACGAACTGGTGATGACGGTTAGTGTGCATGGTAGCTTCTCTTCATTAAGAGCTGGTTGACCATCGCCACGAACAGCAGCATCGCCACCAGAAGCACGGACAGTGCTGCCGCCAGATTCGGTTCCAGAGAAATGTCCCCGGAGACCAGGCTGGAAATGCGGATGGTGACCAGGTTGTAGTTAGAGGTCATCAGTGCGTACGCACTGGCATACGCCCCCATGGCATTAGCCAACAACAATATGAACGTGCCGAATACCGCCGGCAGCAGCACCGGCAACGCAACCAAGCGCCAGTAACTGGCACGGCTGGCACCCAGCAAAGAGGCGGCCTCTTGCCAGTCGTCTTGCAGCGCATCAAAGGCTGGATAGAGCAACAGTACCGCTAGTGGTATCTGGAAATAGCTGTAGATCAGCGTCAGCCCGGTCTGCGTGTACAGATTAAAATCAGTCAGCCAACCCCATCGCCGCAAGAGCAATGTCACGGCGCCATTGGTCCCCATCACAATAATGAAGGCGAATGCCAATGACACCCCACTTAGATTGCTGGCCATATTGGTGAATGCCACCGTCATGTCGCGGACAACGCAATCCACCCGTTTCAACGAAGCGGCGGCCACCAGCGCGATGGCTAATCCAATCAGGCTGGAGCAGACGGAAACCCAAAGGCTGTTGCCAAAGGCCTGCCGGTAAAACGGGGAATGCAGGATCTCACTGAAATTCGCCAGCGACCATGCGCCATCAACCTGCACGCTGTTGATCAGCAGCCATGCTGTCGGCGCTAATGAAAACAGCGCCAATACACATAACAAGGGCAACAGCACCAGTGCCGCCCGCCAGTGGCGAAAGCGTGGGTAATGCCGGGTGTTGATAGTCACTGGCATTGCCAGCGGTTTCGATGCAGATGTCATACAGCTAGCAATTCCGTGTTACATGGTTTTTGATAAGTGAGCGCGAGATACGGCCGCAGTAAAACCTTAGTGCGGCCATTGCCCTGCTCTCTGTTCTAATGGTCACCTCTAAAAAACATAGCGAACGACCCAAGTCGCGCAGTAAGTTTTTTAGAAGCGAACTAACGCGGGTGGAATTACTTGTTATAAATCATGACTTGTTCTTGCCACTGCCGTGGTATGGCCTTGGTAGTCGTCTCCCAAGCGGCGAAATCCTGGATCGGTTTGGCGTTACGATATTGCTCAGCCGACAGCATCTTGTCTGTTACATCCTTCGGCAGGACGACGTTGCTGCGAATCGGACGCGCATAACCACGCGCCAGGTTAATCTGGCCGGCATCGCTGAAAATGTATTCACGCGCCAGTTTGGCGGCGTTCGGATGCTGCGCGTATTTGTTGATGATGGTTGAATAGCCGGCACTCACGCTACCATCCGCGGGAATGGATACCGTGAACTGGGATGGATCGAGCTTGTCGCGGTAGCCCAATGACGTGAAGTCCCATAACAGCGCGACTTCCACTTCACCTTTTTCCATGTTGGCGAGATTCGCATCGGTCATGGAAAGCCGTCCTTGTTTAGCCAGCTCGGCAAATAACTTATACGCAGGTTGCAGATTTTTTTCGTCGCCGCCATTGGCAATCGCCGCTGCCAGCAGAGCGCTATTGGCTTGCGCCGAGACGCCCACTTCGCCTACGGTCACCTTATAGTTGCCTTTGAGCAAATCGCCCCAGGTCTTAGGCGGATCCTTGACCAGCTTGTTGTTGCTGATGAAAGAAATGGTCCCGCTGTAAGCCACCACCCAATGACCGTCTGCGTCCTTGGCCCAAGCCGGAATATCGTCCCAGGTGGTCGGTTTGTAGGCTTGGGTAACGCCCTTTCTGACTGCAATCGGGCCGAAAGACTGGCCAACGTCGCCGATATCGCCTGATGCGTTCGATTTTTCAGCGTCGAATTTTGCAACTTCCTGCCCCGAACTCATGTCGGTGTCCTGATGTACCAGGCCGTATTTTTGCGTGATCTGGGCCCACGTATCTTTCCAGTTCGCCCAGTTATCCGGCATGCCCAAACTATTGACCGCGCCTTCTTTTTTGGCTGCGGAGACTAAAACATCCAGGTCCGGCTGCGCGTACGCACTAGAAACTGCAATCGACAAGGCACTTGCAAGCAAACTCGTAATCAGCATTTTTTTCATGAGATAGCCGTGGTATAGACCAGATTGGGGCGGAAACTGGAGGTTACACATAAAAAATGACCGAAATGTGACACTCGGGACGTTCCGACTCAGTCCCCGAATGCGATGAAACATGCGTTAAGCACCTGACTGAGATAGAACAGGGCTGTCGTTGCGCCAGGGAACGTCTGTCGATGCCACGCTCATTCACGCGCCCGGCTCGACCAGGAACCAGGAAGGTAAGCTGCACCAGAGCGCAAACGCGGACGAAGGTCGAGACCCGCTCCGGGTGATCAAACGTCAGAGGGGTAGTGGGCGAGGTGTGCCCGAAGAGGGTCAGTTGAGTGTCGTAAAGGTAATGAAATCATGAACTGGGATAATATCAGCGCTCAGAAATCATCCAGACCATCACCGTGACAGAAAAAATCACCACCCAAGCTGCCACCATCTATCACGCCTTGGCAACGCAAATCATCAATGGCACGCTGGCGTCCGGTAGCAAGCTCCCTTCCGAGCGAGAGCTGAGCGAGCTGTTTTCCACAACCCGCATCACGCTCAGAGAAGCCCTGCAAAGAATGGAAGCGGAAGGATCGATCTATCGGGAAAGCAGGCGCGGCTGGTTTGTTACCCCACCCCGACTGGTGTACAACCCCTTCACACATTCACTGTTCCACCAGATGGTCGAAAGTCAGGGGCGCAAGGCGCTCACACAGGTCATTTCGACCAGTACGGAATTGGCGAGCCCGGAGTTATGCCTGAAGTTGGCGGTGCTGCCGTTAAGCATGCTGCACTGTATACGCCGCCTACGTTCAGTCGATGGGCGCCCCGTGATGTTTGTAGAACATTATCTGAAACCAGAGCTTTTCCCGGACATATTGAAACTGGATCTGACTCAGTCGCTGACATTGATTTACCGAAAACACTATGACATCCATTGCGGCCGCGCCACTTTTGATATTTACCCGACCGCAGCGCAGGCCAGTGTGGCGAATTATCTCAATCTGCCAGAAGGCAGTCCGCTGCTAATGATCATTCGCGTCAACTATGATCAACATGGACAGATTCTTGATTGCGATCGTGAGTTCTGGCGTCATGACGCAGTCCGAATTTCCATGGACAGCCAAACACTGCATTCTGACAAGGTAGCTTAACCATCCTCATGCAAGTGATGAAACGTTCACCTCTGATTATCTGAACTGCCTCGGCAATTACCTACTGCTTTCAAAATCCCACAACTGTGCCGCGGGCAATATCGTATTTGCCAGAAAACTGGCGACCTACAAAATGAAGGCTCGCAGAAATGCGAGCCTTTGTTGTTGCTGGAGTTTGGAAAATTTACGCCCGCCAGATTCAGCGCCCCAACAAAAACCCCGAACCAGTCGCAATGCTGTTCAGTTAAGCGAACGCTGCGACCCTGTAGGAGCGAGCTTGCTCGCGATGGATGTTAACGATAACGCGTGTTTTCTGAATAGACGCGCCGCCCTTGAGTCCATCGCGAGCAAGCTCGCTCCTACAAAAGAGACCTCATTTCCTTAAGTGAACAGCATTGCGAACCAGTCGGGGCTTCTTTTTTCTCAGCCTTGCATCAGGCCTCGCTCACTCAACCCATCATCAGAAGATGTTGATCGGGTAGTCCACGAACACGCGCACTTCGTTGCCGCTGACGTTGTATTCGCTGGATTTCTGCGACACGCGCAGGATCGAGCTGCGCAGTTTCACGCTCAGGTCTTTGGCCGGGCCGCTTTGGACGACGTATTTGAACTGGTTGAAGATTTCGCGCTCGGTGCCGCCGGTGCTGGTGGAGGTGGTGATGTTGTCGCCACGCACGTAGGCCACGTTGTAGCTCAGACCCGGAACACCGAAGGTGCCGAAGTCGAGGCCATAGCCCAGCTGCCAGGAGCGTTCGTCTTCGGCGTTGAAGTCGGACCAGTAGGAGTTGGCCAGATAGATGGTGTTGCCACCGTCACCCGTGCGACCGGTGTTCTGGTAGCCGCCGTACGGGTAGCCCAGGTTGCTGTCGCCGGTGCTGCGCTGATGAGCGAGGGTGAACGAGTGCGGGCCGGTAACGAAGGTCGCTGCCAGGCTCCAGATTTTGTTGTCGTCGCCTGTCACGCCCTGCTCACGGACGTAGGAGTCTTCCAGCTTGGTGCGGTAGCCGTTGAAGTCCAGGGTCAGCGATTGGTCGCTGGCCAGCGGGAACACGTAGTTGGCATTAACGTACTGCTTCTTCATCACGTCTTCGACGTCGGAAGCGTACAGCGCAGCTTTGAAGTTATCGGTGAACTGGTAGCTACCGCCCAGGACGTTGATGCTTTTCAGGCCACCGCTGTCACGGCCTTCAGCGCTTTTGCGCGATTCAGCGGTGAACCGACCGGCGTTCAGCTCCAGGCCTTTGATCTCCTTGGAGGTGATCAGGGTGCCGGTGTAGCTTTCCGGCAGCAGACGCGAGTTGTCGTAGCTCAGAACCGGCAGGGCAGGCATCTGATCGCCGTACGTGAGCACGGTGTTGGAAACACGGAATTTGACCGCCGCGCCGCCTTTGGACAGGTCGTCCGCAGCGCTGCCGCTGTCGCCTTGCTTGAAGAAGTCGATACCGCCAGCGCCGCTACGGCCCTTGCCACCATCGATGCGCAGAGCGTACAGGCCGAATGCGTCCACACCCACACCTACAGTGCCTTGGGTGAAGCCCGAGGAGAAAGTGCCGATGGCAGCCTGGCCCCATTCGGCTTTGTCCGGATTACCATCCTTGTAGTCGCGGTTGATGTAAGCGTTGCGCAGCAGCACTTTCAGGCTGCTGTCTTCAACAAAGCCTTTGGACTCAGCTTGGTCATTGGCCATTGCCTGAGTCGCGCTAAAAATCCCCAGGGCGAGCAGACCGATCCGTTTGTTCAACATATTATTTTTTCCTGATTACTGGTTAATGCGCACTGTGACCGCAGGCTGAAATGGCGTTTTTACGCTCTTTTTTCAGCCCAAAACAAAAAGGCCCGCCCACGAATAATCGCAGCGGGCCTTTTATTATTTTGAAGTCGTGGCTGATGGCCACAGGCGTTGGCGCGAATCCTAGCCGCGCCATCAATGTTGTGTCAATTTCGTGAATCGTCTGTGAATAGGCGAAATTCGTCTAAGAACTCACTTGCCAGCGATGGACAATTGCACCGTATGGCCAGAGTGGGTTCAGTGTGCGCAGCCATCCAGACCACAGGCCTGAATGCTTGATGACGATTCGTCCGCCGCAGTGCCGACCGACTGACTCAGCCAAGTGGCGAAGGCTTCAGGTTTGCCGAGCCAGGGG
Source organism: Pseudomonas sp. F220 (assembly GCF_057813935.1). Lineage (NCBI taxonomy): Bacteria > Pseudomonadati > Pseudomonadota > Gammaproteobacteria > Pseudomonadales > Pseudomonadaceae > Pseudomonas > Pseudomonas sp. F220. The sequence continues at coordinate 8,819 of NZ_JBVASJ010000051.1, read as the reverse complement.
CTGATATCGATCAGCGTGAACTGACCTCCTTGCTCTAACACCAATGTCGGGAAACCCTGGCCACCGACCTGGGCCAACAACGCGCGACTTTCTTTTATATGGTTCTGGGTTGCGCTCGCAGCGGCCGCCTCAAACGCTTCTTCGAAGGCTTGAGGTTCGAAGCCAATGGCCCCGGCGAGTTCCAGCAACACATCTTTATCTGCGATGCGCCGCCCCTCGACGTAATGCGCTGTCTGCAAACGCCCCAACAACTCCAGACCACGCCCGGCCAATTGCTCGGCAGCCAGGATGGCAGCAATTGGCGGCGCAGAATCGAAGACCGCCGAATGATCGCGCAACAGGCCTTCGAAATACGCCTCGCCAAATGGCTGCCCGGTGTACTCGGCGATGCGCCGGTCATGGGGTATCACGTAATCACGCAATTGTGGCGAAACACTCTGACGATTATTGCCGGTCATCATGCCGCCGCCATGGGCAACGACTGGCAAAACGGCCTGTGCCGCTTGCACCAGGGGTTTGGCGCCATAGCACCAGCCGCACAGGGGATCGTAGATGTAGTGAAGGGTCGCAGCAGACATGATCAGCTCCAGCAGAAGTCGTGAAAATTCGATGTCGGCAGCCTAATCCTCTGCTTGCCAGTGAAAAACGCTGGAATGGCTTTTAGTTTGTTTCGCGAATCGGTCGAATGCCGTGCAGCGCAGCAGGCAAAAAAAAAGCGCTGCCATCCCGGCAGCGCTTTTACCAATCCGTTGTTTTCTTATCCTTCCATCACATCCCACAACGCTTCAAGTTCCGCCTCGCTGAATAAACCAGCGGGGTAGCGCTCGATCATCATCCGGCGCGGATCAGGGTCTCTGATCTGACGCGTTCCATTGGATTTCAACCAGTGTGCCAAAACCTGAAGCGATTCGCTGTTCATTGCCAAGGGATGCGATGCCCGCTCGCTGACCGTGTTTACTTCGGCGTTCATTTCAGCGCTCTCTCCTGGTTTGTGAGCGGCTAACTTATCCAAGGTTTATGACAGAACATCGCAGTTCTACACGTCCGAGAATTACTCTCAGATAGATACAAGAGATGTGCCAATGTAGCGTTTTGAAGGTTTTCAGACACAAAAAAGCCCGCAGTCCTGACGGGCTGCGGGCTTGAGGCGAATCATGCAATTGGACAAATCGTGAATATCGTCTATGGAGCGACATCCGCTGTTACAACCTCACTCAACCTTTATGTGGAGCCGGCTGTTGTTGGGTAAGGCAATGGATATTACCGCCACCCAGTAACAGTTCACGGCCGGGCACCATGACCACTTCGTGCTGCGGGAACAGGCTCTGGAGAATCTCCTTGGCCTGGTTATCCAGCGGATCGTCGAAACTCGGCGCAATGATGCCGCCATTGACGATCAGGAAGTTGACGTAGGAACCCGCCAGGCGCACCGAAGGATTGCGCTCCTGAGTACCGTCCACTGGATCGACACCGGCACACTCTTCTTCGGTCGCATACAGCGGGCCCGGAATCGGCATTTTGTGCACTGTAAAGGTGCGGCCCTTGGCGTCGCGGCTGCTTTCCAGCACCTTCATTGCCGCCTGGCAACGCGGGTAGTTCGGGTCTTGCGGGTCATCGGTCCAGGCCAACAGCACTTCACCCGGACGCACGTAGCAGCAGAAGTTATCCACATGGCCGTCGGTTTCGTCGTTGTACAAACCGTCCGGCAACCAGATGATCTTATCCACAGCCAGCTGCGCGCTGAGTACCGCTTCGATCTCGGCACGGTTCATGTGCGAGTTGCGATTGCGGTTAAGCAGGCATTCTTCAGTGGTGATCAGCGTGCCTTCGCCGTCGACGTGAATCGAACCACCTTCAAGCACAAAGCCCTCGGTGCAGTAACGCTGGCAACGCTCGATTTCCAGTATTTTGCCGGCAACCTGCTCGTCACGGTTCCACGGCGAATACAAACCGCCATCGAAACCGCCCCAGGAGTTGAAACCCCAATCGATGCCACGGACTTCGCCGTTGTCGTTAATGACAAACGTCGGGCCGGTATCGCGGACCCAGGCGTCATCGCTGGACATCTCGACCACGCGAATATTCGGCACGTCGAGACGTGCCCGAGCGTTCTCGTACTGCGCAGCGGATACCGCCACGGTCACGGGTTCGAAACGGGCGATGGCCTTGGCCACCGCCACGTGCGCGGCCTGCGCTGGCTTGCCGCCCAGACGCCAGTTGTCCGGGCGCTCGGGCCAGATCATCCAGGTCTGGGTCTGCGGTGCCCACTCGGCCGGCATGTAAAAACCATCGGCGCGAGGCGTGCTGTGCAAAGTACTCATGGCGATCAGGACTCCAGCGAACCGTCGAGGGTCTTGATCGCGCCGTACAGGTTCGGGCGACGGTCACGGAACGAACCCCAAGCGCTGCGGGTGTGCTCCAGCTCGTCGAGGTCGAAGCTGTGGACTAATACGCCTTCTTCGGTTTCGTTGAGTTCCTGGACTTTCTCGCCGAACTGGTTGGCGATGAACGACGAGCCGTAGAAGGTGATGTCGTAACCATCCTGCTCTTCATTGCCGATGCGGTTGCTGGCGATCAGCGGCATAAGGTTAGCGCCGGCATGGCCTTGCTGCACGCGCTGCCAGTGGTCGCGGGACGAGATGGTCTTGTCGTGCGGTTCGCTACCAATGGCGGTTGGGTAGAACAGAATTTCCGCGCCTTGCAACGCCATGCTACGGGCGCATTCCGGGAACCACTGGTCCCAGCAGATGCCGACACCGATCTTCGCGTAACGGGTGTTCCAGACTTTGAAGCCGGTATCGCCCGGGTTGAAGTAGTACTTTTCGTGGTAGCCAGGGCCATCCGGGATGTGGCTTTTACGATAAATCCCGAGATTGGTGCCGTCGGCATCGATGATCGCGATGCTATTGAAACGTGCACGGCCAGCCAGTTCGAAGAAGCTGATTGGCAGAACCACTTGCAGTTCTTTGGCGACTTTCTGGAAGTGCTTGATGGCAACGTTGTCTTCAACAGTCGTGGCCAACTGCAGATAATCCGGATTCGGCTTCTGGCAGAAATACGGGCTCTCGAACAATTCCTGGATCAGGATGATCTGCGCGCCCTTGGCAGCGGCCTCACGGACCAGCTTCTCAGCGGTCTCGATGTTGGCTTCAAGGTCCCAGGAACAGGCCATCTGGGTAGCGGCGACGGTAACGATACGGCTCATGAATCATCTCCTGGGCGAGTACAGAGGGTCGATTTTGGCATCGACCGATGACAGAAATGGGAACGGCAAGGCGCGGTTATCCACGCCGTGGTGTTATGGCGACTTTATAGCCGATAAAAATCGGCTTTAAAAGCGTTTACATCTCCACCCATCGAAAAAATTTCATTAAATACCGATAACAATCGAGTTTTACACCCTGTGGGAGCGGGCTTGCTCGCGATGGCGGTGGGTCAGTCGACATCAGTGTTGAATGATAAACCGCCATCGCGAGCAAGCCCGCTCCCACAAGGGATGTGTTTACAACCCTTCATCCAACACCTTCGACAAGGTGTCGACAAAGAAATCCACGCTTTGCCGTGTGGTGCACATCGGTGGTTTGATCTTGAGGATGTTCAAGAAGTCGCCGGTCGGCTGCATGAAGATCCCCAGCTCACGCAAGCGATCGCACAACGCGGTGGTTTCTTCGGTGGCCGGTTCCAGGGTTTCGCGGTTGCGGATCAGCTCCACTCCCAGATAGAAGCCCGAACCGTGGACCGCGCCGACCAGCGGATGACGGTCGATTAGCGCTTCAAGACGCTCCTTAAAATGTCCGCCAACGATCTGCGCGTTTTCCCACAGTTTCTCTTCTTCCATCACGTCCAGCACTGCCATGCCGATCCGGCAACTGACCGGGCTGCCGCCCGCCGATGAGAAGAAATAACCCTCGGCCTCCAGCGCTTCAGCGATTTCCCGGCGAGTAATCACCGCGCCCAATGGCTGACCGTTGCCCATGCCCTTGGCCATGGTGATGATGTCCGGCACCACGCCCTGCTCTTCGAAGCCCCAGAAGAATTTGCCCATCCGGCCATAGCCGACCTGCACTTCGTCGGCGATGCACACACCGCCCTGCGCGCGAACCCGCGCGTACACCTGTTGCAAGTAGCCCGGCGGCAGCGAAATACCCCCGGCATTGCCGTACACCGGTTCGCAGATGAAGCCGGCCAGCTGGCGATTCTGCTCGGCCAGTTTGGCCAGGTTGTGCTCGACGCTGCGCACGTAATCCGGCGCACTGTCGAGGCCGCGGAATTCGCCACGGTAGGTGTTCGGTGCGGTCACCGGATGCACCCAGTCCGGACGGGTGCTGAGGGCTTTCGGGTTGTCGGCGATTGAGGTGGAAATCGCATCGGTGGCCACCGACCAGCCGTGATAGGCCTCAAGCACGCTAAGCACATCACGCCCGCCGCTGTAGGCCCACGCCAAACGGATCGCCAGGTCATTGGCCTCGGTGCCGCTGTTGACCAGGAACACCCGGTCCATGGAGTCCGGCGCCAGCGCCAGCAGGCGTTCAGAGAATTCGGCGATCGCGGCGTAGTGAAAGCGCGAGTTGGTATTAAGCAGCGACCACTGCCGGCTGGCCTCAGCAGCCATGCGCGGATGACCGTGGCCTAGCACCGCGACATTGTTGAGCATGTCCAGATAGGAACGGCCCTGCATGTCGATCAGGTGGTTGCGCCAGCCACGTTCGATGCGCGGCGGATCGACGTAATAGTGTTTTTGCGAACGGGCGAAACTGGCGTCGCGGCGGGCCAGCAGGGTCTGTGGATCGAGTTCAGGTTCAGCATCGCAGGCCAGGCCCAACAGCGTCGCTGGCGAGGGGCACAGCGCCTGCCAGGCTGGCGCCCGTGAAGGTGTGCAGAACAGCGGTGGGCTAAGTTCCAGGCCTCGGCACAACTGCACCCGCAACGCGCCGCTGGCCTCGCCCAGGACCTGGCCTTTTACCAGCGCGGCTCCCGAATGCAGCGAAGGACTGACGCCCCATAGGCGCACGCTCAACTGCGCACTGTCCAGCCGCAAGGTGCCATCGGTTGCCAGGTGCAAAACACCGGCAAACGGTGCCTCAACTGCGGTGCCTCGCGGTACCTGCAATTGCACATTCAGCGGGCAAGTGTCCGGCTCGACGGCGCTGTCCGGGCAAGTCCGGGACAAACGGTATTGCCCATAACGACTGGCTGCCAAGCCATGAGTCGCGGCGGCTTCCACCAGCAAGCGCTCGTCAATCCCCTCCTGCTCCCAGTTGCCCGCCTCGAAATGCGGGCTAAGCACGCCGAGATCAATCAGCGCGAACTCACGCCCCACCAGACTCGGCAGCAACGGCGCAAAGCCTTCGCTGGCAATCAGCGGCAACGAATGCCCCACCGCCGTGAGGATCGCCGCCTCCATCAGTTCGAACGGAACCGACGTGGCTACGCGGAAAATTTCCCACTCGTGAGTGAGGTTGTCGCGGCTGTATTGATTCTGCGGATCAATGCTGACCTGCTGCTCCCCGCTGAGCACCAGTACCGCCGCACGTGCGACGATCAACGGCCAGAGCGCCAGCAACTCTTCATGCTGCAACGGATTGACCGCGTGATAGGCCTGGATCGCCGGAAGAATGCAGAACGGATCACCATCGGCATGGTGTAGCAGCGCGGCGCAGGTCACCGACAGATCGGTAATGCGCCAGGTACGAATCAGGTCGCCGAAATCGATAACGCCCTGCAACTGCCATTGGCGCTGCTGATCCCGCAGCCAGACCACGTTGTCATCGGTGATGTCCATGTGGATCGCCTGCACCGGCAGCTTTGCCACCAGCGGTTGCAAACGACGCTCGGCGTGCAGCGCAGCCTCGGCAATCAACGCTCGCTGGCGTTCGTCAGTGATCACCGGCAAAAGATGAGTGATCAGCGCGTTGGCGTGTCGGGCATCCCATTGCAACGCGCGCTCCAGCCCCGGGTGCTGGAAGTTGGCCAAGGCCAGATCCATCTCACCACAGAGTTGTCCCAAGCCGGACACCAGCTCATGGCCCAAGTGCTTGAGGTGGGTCAGCGACTGGCCTTCGATGTAATCGAGCAAACGCACGTGCAGCGCTTGCCCGGCCACGTCCAGAGTGAGCAGGTCTTGACCGTTGATCGCCGGAATCACCCGTGGCACATGCAGGCCGGGATGCGCGCCCAGATGCTTGAGGGCCGCGTGTTGGGCCTCAAGCTCAATCCCCGCGTAGTCGCCGCGACAGATTTTCAGGACGAAACGGCCCTGGTCGCTGTCGAGCCGATAGTTGAGATCCTGATGGCTGCCCAGCGAGTGCAGCGTTCCGCTCAGGCCGTAATGCGCCTCCAGTAGTTGCAGCGCCTGCTGCGCAGTGACCTGCGGGCTCGGTAGATTGGCGCGATGGATCAACGTGGCGAGCGACATACAACGACCTCTGGAATTTTTATCAGGCGCCTATATCGCCACCGCGACCGCCGATACGCAACCCCCTTCGATGCGGGTCAGTCATCGGTGACGGATAAATATTTAAGCGCGCCAGCCATTCAAAGACATTTCCTACGCACTGCGTCGAGTGGCAGGAATGTTCGGCTTTTACCCATGCTCATAGGCTGACTTCCTTGGACAGGGAAGCCAGTCACTCATGCCAGAACGCTCATACCCACTGACCTACAAAGATCAACTGCGTCGCCGCATCCTGACGCCGCAGCCGTCGCCAGAACTGTATCCACCCATTGCTGCTTTTCTCGCCAACACGCCATCTGATCCTGAACCCGTAACGCCGTTCGGCTGCGTTTTCGCCAAGTCCTGCAATCTGCCGGACGGCATCATCAACTACGCCAACCCCTCCGGCTTCGTCCCCCTGGATGCGTTGAAAGATTACGGCCACTTCGCATTATTGGGCGCACGTGAGGCCGACAGCTCCGGCGCCGTCCCGCTAAAGAAAATCAGTGGCAGTGCATTACCGGTCGGCCTGGGTGGTCTTGCTCTGGCCGGATCATCGGTCAGCAGTGTCACAGCAGCAGCCGGCGGCACCGTCGCCGCCGGCCTGCTGACCGGCCTGGTCGCCCTGCTCTGGCCCTCCGAACTCGGCGACAGCGCTCTCTACAACGAAGACCAGCTGCGCTCGCTCAAGCAAGCCAACTCACGGGTGCGCCTGCACGTCGAACAACAAGCCGACGGCACGCTCAAGGGCTACGGCTTCTACACCGGCAAAAACGCCGACTGGCAAATGATCGACATCATCCAGTTCCAGGCTCGCGGCAGCCAACAAGTAGCCGTGTTCGGCGACGGACTGGAACTGATCTGGACCCCAGCCATCAACCCCACCGACACCCTCGGCATCCCGGCACTGGAAGCCGCGCCACAAGCACCAAACATCTGGGTCTATCCTCCATCCGAGGCCAGCAACGACATATTGGTCAACCCGATCTACCCACCGGAGTATCAGGATTTCATCCTGGTGTTCCCGGCGGATTCGGGGGTTAGGCCGCTTTATGTGGTGGTGAGTGTTCGGCCTGGTGATCACCAGTACCACCAGAAACCTACATTTTTGCCTGCTTTTCCTGACGCAGTTCGCAAGCCACCTAAAACACCGATTAGAGGTGGTGGCGGGCTTCGACCACGCTGGAAGGAACCCAATAGCTATATCTACGAGTGGGACTTTGAAAGAGGCAAAGTAGAGAAATACACCAAACGTGGAAAGCACCTTGGTGAGTTCGACCACATTACCGGTGAACGTACCAAAGATGCCGACCCCAAAAGATGGATAGAGCCATGAAACATTTAATTCTAGTGGTGCCGTACGGTAGCGATTCAATTTCGGAAGAAATCGAGCTTAACGTAACAGCAACTGAGCTCCAGCCCGTTATGGGTTGGGAAAATGAGAACGACTGCATCTATGACTACAGACTTACTGCTCAACAAATAAGCGGCATTGAGAGGCTTATCTCACAGTCCCTGCCAACAAATGTTGACCTTTATCTTTCTTGCGACGCGTAAAGACCGCTTACCGGGCCTGTGACGGTAGCCATATAGGGGCATTCGACCACGTCACTGGCGAGCGACTTAAACCGGCAAAAAAAGGCCGGAACATAAAAAATATAGGTAAGAACAGCACTATGGGTTTGAGACTGAAGCTGCACTGGTTCGACAAGGTCACCGGATACTGTGAAGGAGAAGTCTATTCACAGGACTTCGGGGACGATGGGGCGGTTATCGAGTCATTGGGTTTGCAACCCGACGATACTGTAAACCAAGGGGTATTTGATGTACCTGCGGAATGGGTAGCACTCATTCAGCCTTACTTTAGCCATACCATCGATATAAGTGCTCACGACTATCAATTGGGATTCGCCTATAGGGATCAATGGTGACAGCCCAGATGAAAGAGAACCCCTTACACATGATCATGGGTGTTCAGCGTGGTGAAGACTTCCCATGCTTTGAAAAAAATCTGCCCATTTCGACAATCGATCTCGTATCCATCATGGGCTGGCAAACAGACAACGATTGCGCCTTCGATTATCGCCTCACCGAACAACAGATCAGCGATATAGAGAAAGCCTGTTCATTGGAATTACCCAAGGGTTTAGAGCTTTTTCTAACCAGCTACGCATAAATCCAACCAGACCACGACATAGAACACTACTCATGCGCAGAATTTCATTTTCAGACAAAAAAGTACGCAACATCCCAAGACGCCTAAGGAGACGCTGAACAATTAACCCGTTCGCACCGCCCCCATTGCCAAGCCGGTTTTTTTCAACCTGCCGGCCTTATTTTGCATTTCCAGGGCCGATTTTCGCCCTCATTTTGCTGATTTTCGGGT
>NZ_JBVASJ010000050.1:0-33278 GCF_057813935.1 Pseudomonas sp. F220 | reverse complement strand
GCAGCTGCTCTTCGAGCACCCGCGAGAACTGGTGGTAGTTGATGCCCTGGCCGGTGGCCGAGGTCTTGTCCAGCAGTGGCACGATCAGCATGCTGGATTTGAAATCGCTGGCCACCAGGCTGCCGACGATACCCGCGCGGCCGATGTTCTGGCGCAGTTGCTCGATGTCCGCGGGCGCCCCCTGGTAGGTACCGGGCATCACCGGACCGCCCTGGAAGCCTTCCACGGTGACTTCGGTCCAGCGCACCCCAGGACTCCACAGCGACTTCATCCAGGCGCGGTCGACACCGTCGGTGAGGAACAGCTGGTCGTTGACCTGCTTGAGTACCTCCAGGTAGCCAGGGTCGAAAATATCACCTTGGGTGTTCTCGACCACCACCCGCACCGAGTTGCCCAGGCCGCGCAACGACTGGCGATTCTCCAGGTAGTTCTGGATGTACGGCTGGCTCTGCGGAATCATCTTCTCGAAGCTGGGGCGCAGTTCCAGACGGGTCACCGCCATATAACCCAGCACCAGGGTGACCAGTGTCATGAACACCATGAACAGCGGGCGGTAGTTGAATACCAGCCGCTCCAGCCGGTTGCCGGAGCACCGATCGAAGTCACGCAGATCGCGGATCACCGGCATGGTGTCTTGCTTGATATTGCCCATGTCTGGGTACTCGCTCTAAATTTTCGAGGTCTTATTTGACGGACAATGCCTGTGCACCACGGCTACCCACCACCACCAGCGAACCATCGGCGGCCAGGGTGGCACCGGCCACGGGGGACAGGTCTTGCTGCGCCAGCCACTGCAGCCGTGTACTGCCCGCCTGACTGATCAGCGCGTGTCCGGCCTGGGTGAACAGCTCGTACTGACCCTGAGCATTGACGATGGCGGCCGTGATGCTGACATGCAGGCCGCTCGCCAGTGGGCTCCAGTGCTCGCCGCCATCGGTGCTGCGCAACACAGTGCCGCCCAGGCCGTAGGCGAGTACTTCACCGGGCTTGCCGATGACGCCGAAAAAGCTGCCCTGAAAGGGCGTCTGCAAGGTTTTGAAACGCTGCGCGGCGGCATCCCACTTGAGCAACAGGCCCTGTTCGCCGGCGATGTACAGCCCATCACCGGTCGAGGCGATAGCGTTGAGGTGAAAGCTTTGCGGGTTGTCGGTGCGGTCCTGAAACGGGGTCCAGTGCTGACCACCATCCTCGGTCCGCAGGATCAGGTTGAACACACCGACGACATAGCCCAGCTTGTCGTTGGCGAACCACACATCGAGGAACGGCTTGTCGGCGCCCTGCTCGACCAACCGTTGACCTTCAGCGACCAGCAGTGGCCATTGCTCGTTGGCCGGCTCGGCACTGGCCAGCGCCGAATAATGCTTGACCAGCAAGTCACCGATCTGGCGACCGTCGAGCTGCTTGCGCCAGGTGGTGCCGGCATCGTCGCTGTGCAGTACGACACCATCGTTACCGACCGCCCAACCCTGTTTGGCAGACGGAAAAAACACCGCCGTCAGATCACTGCTGAGCGGGACACTCGCCTGCAACCAGTGCTGGCCAGCGTCATCGGAATAAAGAATATGGCCACGCTGGCCAACGCTAACCAGGCGCTCACCTGCACGAGCGATGCCGATCAAGGGGCTGCGCACGGCCAAAGGACTCCGCTTGGCCGGCAGATCCAGCACATCCACATAACTGGCTGCCTGAGCGACACCCTGCAACAGCGCCAGCATCGAAAACAGCAGCGCCAGCGCGAACTTTTTCAAGGAACTCATACCGCACCTTCTAGGAAAACGGCGCCGGACAGCACACGAGGTACAGCCCGGCGTCGGAGTCGGTAACCCAAGATGAACGACGCTCAGGCCGTCCATCTTCCAGTCACGCTGCCGAGGCACAACAACCCATCGCCCCGGACTTCTATCGCCTGCCGCTTAGCGGATACCAGCCCCCGCCAGGGCATCCGGCGCCCACTGCGCCTTCGACAGCGGGGCGAGGTACTTGATGCCACCGTACGGGCCTGCGAGGCCGTTGATGTTGTAGTTGCCGCCCACCAGGTCGTAGATCATGAACGCCGTGCTGTCGGGGGCCGGTTTGTCATAACTCTGGCTGAGGAAGGTGAAGGAGCCACGGTAGAGCTTGCCGCTCGCGTCATACTGGTCAGAGGCCAAAGCGATCCAGCTGTCTTCATCCAGGTAGAAGCGGCGCTTGTGATAGATGTGTCGTGCACCGGACTTGACAGTACCCTCCACCACCCAGACGCGGTGCTTCTCCCAGCGCACATAGTCGGGCGCGATATGGTTGGGAGTCACCAGCACCTTGGAGTCCTGGATATAGCTCAGCTTGTAGGTGTTGTAGGGCACGATCATTTCCTGCTTGCCCACCAGCTTCCAGTCGAAGCGATCCAGTGCACCGTTGAAGACGAATACGTCGTCAAAAGTACCGGCACCGCCCGTACCCGGGTTCGGTGTGTCGTAGGCCAGGTCTGGCGCCAACTTCACCCGACGCTGGCCAGGCAGGTACTGCCAGGCCTTGCGTGGCTGCGTCAACGGGTTGGCAAAGTCCTTGAGCATGAGCGCCTCTCCCGCACGCCGCGCGGGACCCGCGTAATACAGCTTCATCTGGTAGAAGACGTCCGTGCTGGCAATCGGCTTCGCCATGTCTTCGTAGACTGGATAGCTGATGTACGACAGAGCCGTGGTGGAGAGTGTCGGCACACCTGCGGAATCGACGTTCCAGGAGTCATACTTGTTGCTCAGACTGACCCCCAGGTAGCGCAGCAGGTGGTTCCACATAGCCTCAGCGCCCGAGTGCGGGATCGGGAACGGCACGCCGGGCAGTACGTTTTCGATGGCCAGACCGTCGTTGAGGGACTTGGCACCCGTGGCGTTCTTCACGCTGTTGTCCAGCACCGCCTGAGGCATGGCTACCGTGCGGTGGGTCGGATACACATTGATGCGGTAAGTGGGGTAGCGCTTGGCCAGCTCCGCGGTGGTGGCCGTCAGCAGGCCCTTGTACTGGTCGACGTTCTTGCCATCGATAACCAGTACCGGCTTCTCATCGATAAAGGGGTCCGGACGCATGCTGTCGCCGGCTTTGAAACTGGCTGGCGGGGTGGTCATCCCACCTTTGTAGGCAGGAATCGAACCATCGGCGTTAGCCGCCATCTCGGCGCCTACACTGGTCAGGCTGGTGCCTATCTTCGCCGCTTCCTGAGCCGATACGCCCGCCTGGGCCTGAGAGGCAATGACGGCCGCCAGGGAAGCTGCCAGCACAGTATTTAGGAATCTCATCTGAATTCTCTCCACTTGTTTTTGTAATTTGAGCGTCAATCAGAAGGTGGTTTTGAACGAGGCTGTGACCATCCCGCGATCCTTCAACACAGGCGCCAGCCCTGCCTGCGAAGTGATCTGACCGGGAATGCAGCGGTACTGCCCATTAGCGCCGGGTGTGTTGTTATCAAACCCGGTTGCACAGGTATTGAACGGACCAAAGGAGTCAACGTACTTCAGGTCGAACCTGTACTTCGAATAGACGTCTGCGGCGACACCAATGGAGTAGCTACCGGCGTCCTTGTTGCCGCCCAGCTGGACGGCGGAGTTGCCCTTGAGGCCAACGTTGTAGGACGTTGGCATGGACATATCGACACCCGGGAAGACCTGGAACCAGGTCGGGGTGAAGTTGGCAGCGATGGTGTAGGCATTGGTAGTGACCTTGTCGGCGCCCCTGTAGCTGGAATCGCCCTTGAAGGTCTGCTTGCCTTCTTCATTCACGCTGACCAGATGGGTCATGGCCCCTTCCACGGCCAGTGAGGAGGAATCCCACAACGGCGTCCGGCCAAAGGCCACCAGGCCATTGAGTACCGCATGGAAGGTCTTGCCTCGGGCCAGCCCGGTGTCACCTTTGCCCGGCACAGCACCGATAAGGTTGGCGCCGTTGATCAGGCCCTCGTCAGCCTCCGCCCGCAATGTCGGGTTGATGTTGCTGAAGTTGCTCGCCAGCGGCATGTTCTCGCGATAGTTCAGATCGAGACCGACGCTGACCGGACCCACACTCTTCGACAGACTGATGCCATAGATGTCGATGTCATCGGCGTAGGCGCTGAAGTATTGAATGCCCTGGAGACCCGCCAGGCCAGGCTTGTTCAGGTTAGGCGCATTGATCAGCACCGCCGGCATGACGTCCGACGTGTTGCGGTAGTAGAAGCCCAGGGTGCCATCCAGCCATTCCGGGCTCCACTTGGCCATCAGCCCGTAGTCGCCGGAATTACGCGGTCTGAGATCATGACCACGCGGCGCGCCGTAAAAGGAACCACCCGCAACCGTCGGCAGTGGCAGCCAGAAGACTTTCCCTCCGTCGTTGAGCATGTCGTAGGCCCCCATGTAGGTCCCACCCTCGGGCAGCCGGGAGTTCTGATACTCCAGGAAGTACTGGGCGGCCAGCGTCAGCTCTGGATTGACCGTGAACGACATGGAAATCTGGTTGCGCGGCAGGAACAGCTCCTTGGTTTCGGTGCCTGGCACGTTATACAGCTTGGCAAGGTCCAGGCCTGCCTGACCGTAGTTGATACCGTTGGCCGCGTTGAACAGGGTCTCGCCCCAGTACACGTTGTGCTTGCCGAGCTTGACGCTGAACATCGACTCCTCGCCGACCTCGGTGCTGTAGAACACAAAGGCATCAAGGATTTCGCCGGACGGCCCGTTGTAATAGCGATCGGTATAATTGCTCAGCCCATGACTCTGTGCAGTGTGGCCGTTCAGCGAATGGCCAGCAGGATTTGCTGCAACCAGGTCACCCGCGTTGCCCGCCTGCCCTGGAAAAGCGTTGGAATTGGAACCTACGTTGTCATAGGCATGGTCGTACCAACTCGCGCCACTGACACGAAAACCCATTTTCTTTTGGAAGACCACATCCAACTCGGTCAGCAAATCGAGCCGCTCAGTCACCGCTCTACCGACACGGAAGTTGTTGTCACCGTCGTTGAGGTTGGCCGTGTTGGCGATTTTCGAGTTCTGACTTTCCACCCGTTGACCATAACTGGTCTTGAGGGTGTTATCGAAGCGCACGGCCCAGTCTTCACTGCCAGTATTGAATTCAAAGGCATGGGCCGCCGGCATGGAGGCCAGCACAATAGCTGTGCCCAGCAGGCTGCGACGCAGGGGGCTGTGCCCTGTAGTGGTATGCATTACGTTGTCTCCATTTTTTGTTTTTTTTGTTTTTGGTTCTAACAACGGCTCACATTCAGTCCTGGCGGAATGCGAGTTTTTTTCAGGCACCTTTGCTTAGGTGCTTACCTCCTGTCCTCCAGAGTGATGTGACGCCAGGCTCGTAGCGCCTAGCGATCCAAGGTGCGGATAAACGCTTCGGCCTGGGGCCATTCGCCGTAACCGGCAGCCGGGTTGAGATGGCCTACAGCGCCGAGATTGACCAGTTCGCTGCCCCAGTTGCGGGCCATTTGGGTCACGGACTCCAGGCTCGCAAGGTGGTCGTTGGTACTGGCCGCGACGATCGAGGGGAACGGCAGAGGCCCTTCGGGCAGCGGATCCCAGCCATTGGCCCGCAGGCTCTGCGGGGTCGGATAACCTACTGGCCAGCTGGCCCCAAGGTCCGGCGGTGCGGCCAGCAAGGCGCCCTTGATCGGGCGGTTATAACGGGCGGCCCAGTGCGCCACCATCAACACACCGGCACTGTGAGCCACCAGGATCACTGGACCGAAAATCGTCTCCAGCTCGCTCTGGATCGCTTCGACACGAGCCGCCAGGCTGAGCTTGTTCTCTTCCAGTGGCGGCACTGAGCGGACCTTGTCCAACCTGGCTTCAAGCAGCGTTTGCCAATGCTCGGGCACGTGATCACGCAAGCCCGGAACTATCAGAATCGTGGTGTCACTCATAGCTCTATTCACCCTTGAATAATCCATCGAGCGGTCCGCCAACACTTCGAACCCTGCCAGCAGCACAGTAGAATTCGTCTTGTCAGAGCGCTTTACATTTAGCGTCAGTCACTTCTCTTTTGATGACAGCCCCTGAAGAGAACCATCCCGTGAATTGACCCGGAACGACCATGACCGAATCGGATGAATGCGCAGGATCAGCCAGATGAGTACACATGAATAGACAAGTTTGTACACAAGATGTGACGGATTAATTTACGGCTCGATGCTTTTCATTTCACGACGAAGCCTCTATAAATGACAGGCAGCTGCGACAGCGAGACCTCATTTGTCACCAAATGGAAGAAATGCACGCCATGACCGCTCAAGCCCGATCCGCCGTACTGACCAATTACCTGGTAGTGGCTCGCCATCTGCGGCTGAACGCGAACGCTCTGTTGGCCGAGGTCGGCTTGAGCCCTTCGATCCTGAGCGATCCCAATCAACGCATCCCGGCCAGCGCCAGCATCATCCTGCTGGAGCGATCAGCGCGCCTGAGTGGTTGTGAAACCCTCGGCCTGCGCATGGCCGAGCTGCGCCAGATATCGGACTTTGGTGAAGTGAGTCTGCTGCTCAGTCACCAGAACACTCTGCGCGACGCGCTGAAAGTGATCGTGCAATACCGTCACCTGATCAACGACTCACTGGCGATTTTCATTGAGGAAGCCGGCAATACGGTGATCATTCGCGAGGAGCTGGTCACCGAGATGGCCACGAACAACCGCCAATCCATCGAATTGGCCATTGCCGTGATGCACCGCTTTTGCGCAGCCCTGCTCGGCGCGCACTGGCACCCGAACAATGTCTGCTTCACCCATGAAGCGCCGGCGGACCTCACCGTGCATCGACGGATCTTCGGCTGCAAGGTGGAGTTCGGCTGCGAGTTCAACGGCATCGTTTGTCCCGCCGCCAACCTCGACGCCACCAACCCTTTGGCCAATGCGGCCATGGCCCGACACGCGCAGCGCTACATGGATTCGCTGCTGGGCAAAAACGACCACTCCCTGGCGTTCGACGTGCGCAAATCCATTTACCTGTTGCTCCCCATGGGCCGCGCCACCATTGAGCAGATTGCTCAAAGCCAGGGCATGAACGTGCGCACCCTGCAGCGCCGCCTGGAAGAAGACGGGGCCAGTTTCAGTGAGTTGATCAGTAGCGTGCGCCGCGACCTGGTGATTCGCTACCTGGAGAACCCCGGCTACTCGCTGGGACGGATCACCGACATGCTCGGCTACTCCATGCCCAGTTCATTCACTCGCTGGTTCATTTCCCAGTTCGGCATGCCGCCAGCCGCCTGGCGCAGCGAACACAAGATCGTGTCGCGCAAAGACAACTAAAACGCCCCGCTACTCTCTGGGCGCGGTTTGACAGCACCCAGCCCCTCGACAGAAGACAACTGTGCACAACAGGTTGGCCTACTGTGCGTTCAGGACATCCGCTCGGAAAAAAACGGCCGCCTGCTACAGCAGACGACCGCAAAGGAGCAAGGCGACGCATGACTCAGGAACTACCCGTAGCGTCGTGCGGCCCTCAATAGAGCATCTGTTTACAAGCCCCAGTGCATCAGTAACAGCACCAGGACAGCAAGAAAGACCGTCTCCCCCACCATCAGCAGGATCGGCTTGATGCCCACCGAGGCCAGCTCCTTGAGCTGGGTCTTCATGCCCAGAGCACTGATGGCGATCACCAGACACCAGCGCGACAGTTCGTTGGTGAATCCCTGCACCGCCGGGACGACCCAGCCAGTACTGTTGATGCACGCGAGCATCAGGAAGCCCACAGCAAACCAGGGCAGCAACGGTGGCCGCTTGCCGGTCGGGTCGGCGCCCTTCATGCGGGTGATCATCGCCGCGCTGATGATCACCGGCACGAGCATGGCCACACGCATCAATTTGATGACGGTGGCAGTATCGCCGGTTTCGGTAGACATGCTGTAGCCGGCACCTACCACCTGGGCAACGTCGTGGATAGTGGCGCCGAGGAACACCCCGGCCTCCTGTGGCGACAAGGCGAGCCAGTTGGCGATCATCGGGTAGACAATCATGGCCGTCGTGGACAGCGCCGAGACACCAATCACGGTGAACAGGGTGGCACGTTCCTTCTGCGGATGGTTAGGCAAAGCCGCGGCCAGCGCCAAAGCTGCCGAGGCACCGCAAATCGCCGTGGCGCCACCGGTGAGCATGCCGAACACACGCTGGAACCCCATGGCCTTGGCCGCCACCATCGAGACGAGGATGGTCACCACCACCAGGATCACCACCAGCGCTACCGGTTTCCAACCCAGCGCGACGATCTGTTCGAGGGTGATGCGCATCCCCAACAGCGCCACACCGATGCGCAACACGGTGCGTGAAGTGAACTCGATACCGGCCTTGCACGTGCCATCACCGGCGAGAAAATTCAGCGCCATGCCGAGCAGCAGCGCGAACAGCATCACCGGCGCACCATAGTGCTCGGAGAGGAAACTCGCCGCTGCGGCGACAATCAGGCTGACGATAAAACCGGGGGCCAGTTCTCGCACGCGGCTGTGAACAGAGGTTAGAGCAATGGCACTCATGCTGTGGATTCCTTGGGAGCGATAACAATAAACACTTGGCCGTCGACCACCTCGACCGGGTAGTTGCCAACCTTCACAGCGGTCGAGTTGAGCAGATAGCCGCTGGCCAGGTCGAAGCGCAGGCCGTGGGCACAGCACTGGATCACCCGGCCCTCAAGGCGGCCACCACACAGTGAGGACCCCTGATGTGGGCAGCTGTCGTCGATGGCGTAGAACTGCCCGGCGACATTGAACAGCGCCAGGCTCTTACCCTCCGGCTCGAACAGCGAGCGCATGCCCAGTGACGGGACTTTCTCGACCGGTACTGCAATACGCCGACTCATGCCGATGGACTCCCGACCACGTCCTGCGCAAGCACTTGCTGCATGACCTGCAACAGCACCTCGGCCGGCTGTGCGCCGGACACTGCCTGGCGCCGGTTGAAGATGAAATAGGGCACCCCCCTGGCGCCCATCCCTTTATCGTCGTAGGGGCTGCGAGCCCCCTCCAGGCAGTCGACCAGGGCTGCGCGCGGGTAGCCGCAGGACTCGGCAATCGCCAGCAGGGTGGCACTGTCGCCAAGGTCTTCGCCGTGATGAAAATAGGCGGCGAACAACCGCTCCAGCAAGGCGTCGCGCTGCGCCACGCTGCCCAGTTCATCTGCACGTTCCAACAGGCGATGGGCATCGGCGGTATTGGGCATCGTGGGGATGCCTCTGAAGTCGATGCTCAGATCGACGACAGCCGCGGCTTGCCGCACTTGCGCCTGGCGCGCACGCACCGCCTCGGCACCGCCCAGGCGCTTTTCGTAGAACTCGACAAAAGGCTCGCCCTGTGCCGGCAGGTGCGGCAACAGCTGCACGCCATGCCAGGCCAGTTCCAACTCGACCTCCGGGTGGCTGACGCGCAACTGAGCAAGCGCACGCTCCAACTGGCGCTTACCAATCAGGCACCAGGGGCAAATAAAGTCGAAGAACGCATCAATACGCAAAGTCCCCGTCATGGCGACACCTCCATCACGGCTTTGTTCGACGCTTGATCCGCGACGACAGAGGGCGCTTCATCACCCTGCGCACGCGCAATGTCGTCGAGATAGTGATAGCGGATATAGAAGAACACCGCCGCTGCCGCGATGCTCATCAGCGGCACCAGCTGAAAGGCCCCATGCAGACCGATAAGATCGGACACCTTGCCGGTAACGAAGGGCCCCGGGGCCAGGCCGATCATGTTATTGACCAAGGTCAGGGTGGCGAAAGCGGTGCCATGCACTTTGTAGTGGGTCAGGTTCGCGATCGTGGCAATGGTCGGGCCGTTGGGGCCAGTCACGAATAGCATCGACAGACCGATCAGCGCCAACTGAACAGGGCCGACCGACTGAACCAAAGCCAGCGACATCAGCAGGCAACTGCCCAGGCAGAAAACAATGGAAATCTCGATCTTGCGCAACGGAGAATGACGGCACAGGCGATCACTGAGCATGCCGCAGAAAATCGCCCCGGCGCCACAGCACAGCACCATGACGCCCGCCATAACGCCGGCCTTACCCTCGCCCATCCCGTAATAGCGGTTGAAATAGCTCGGCATCCACACAATCATGCTACCGGCAACGAATGTCTGCAGGCCGCTGGCTACGTAAGCAGCGATAACCGAACGCGTGCCGTACAAGGTGCGTAGCGGACGCTTGACCGCCGCTTTAGTCTTGCTCCCGGCCGTGGCGAAGCGCTGCGGGGCAATACGGGCTTCCTTGACGATGATCGGGTAAAGCACCGCCAGCAGCAGGCCAAACAACGCCATGCTGGCGAACGACCAACGCCAGCCCAGCTTGACGGCAATCGCACCACCCAGGGATATGCCCAACACCGAGCCGAACATGGCGCCCGCCATGAAGGCACTGGCCAGGGTCGCACGCATGCTCTTGGGAAACACCGACACCACCACCGCGATGCCGACACTACCATAGGCAGCCTCGCCGACGCCCACCATGAAGCGCGCAATCAACATCTCATGGTAGTTCTCTGCCAAGGCACAGCCCAGGGTGGCCAGACTCCACAGCAAGGCCATCAGGGTCAGACTCTTGACCCGACCAAAGCGGTCGGCCATCAGTGACAAGGGGATCGTCAGGAGGCCTACCATCAAGGCGACAATGCCGCTAAGCAAGCCTAGCTGGCCGTCACTCAGTGCCCACTCGCCCTTGAGAATCGGGAACACGGCATTGAGTACCTGCCGTGACATGTAATCGGAAATCAATAAGCCAAAGGTCAGCGCGAACACAAACCACGCGTACCTGCGCGGAATGCCGACCGAAGTTTCCTCTTCATCACTCACTGTACTGTGGTGAAAGGCCATGTTGCCTCCTCGGTGTCTAGCACCCGTTTTGTTATTGTTATTGGTCTTGCGCAACGCGTTAAAACAATGCCGGGGCAGGATATCATTGGCATCCTGCCCCGCTACCTCTCAGTCACCCGCGTTGTGGTACACCTTTCTGACCCGGCTTGCGGTTCGGCGCCATGCCGTTGGCCAACAGGGTTTCTTCAACACTCTTGTACTGCACACCGATACGGTAGATGTCGCGCGCCTCTTTGCCGGTGGCGATTTCACGCCCCAGCTCGTGGGCGATACGCACCGTCTGCTTGACCTGCTCCACGGAAGAGAAGCGCTTGCCGTGTTGATCGATAATGGTGTCTTCATTACCCAGGCGTGGATGCAAACCCATGGCCATAGCAATGGTGTTGAGTGGCAGCACGTTCTTGAGTAGCGACTCGGCAGTCAAGGTGCAACGATCCGGTACGCGATTGATGAAGTTCATCAGGTTCATCGGGTTCGGGCCGTCGAAACCGCCACCGATACCGATCCAGGTCAGGTTCAACGGACCTTTGTAGACGCCCTTGCGCACCAGGCGCTCGAGGGTTTCGTAGGCATGGATGCCGGTCAGCTGGAAGTGCGGCTGGATATTGCTGGCCTGCAGGCGCTTGAGGTGCTCAGCGACAAAGGCAGGACCTGCCGGTACAGTCATTTCGGTATAGGCGGCATGGGTGGCCGGATCAAGCAGGGAGGTGCCTTCAATGCCTTCCGGAAACAGCAGCTCCGTGATAGTCATTTGAATGGTGTTGATGGCGATGGTGACCTGATCCGGCTTCGGCGTCAGATCCGCAAGCATGTGGCGGGTATCGTCGGAGAGCCACAGTGCATCGGCGCCATCGCCTTCAGGGGCAAAGGAAATCGAGCCGCCGACCTGGATGATCATGTCCGGTACAGCTTCACGCACACCGGCGATCAGTTCGTTGAACTTGGACAGACGCTTGGACCCTTTACCGTCCAGTTCGCGCACATGCAAGTGCAGCACGGTAGCGCCTGCTTCATAGCAGTCAACAGCCGCCTGAACGTGCTGGTCCATGGTCAGCGGAATGTCTTCCGGGAAGTCGCCCGGCATCCACTGTGGCGCGTAAGGGGCGACGGTAATCACCACCTTTTCCATGGTATCCGGGTGCAGGGAATCGTCGAAAAACTGCATGTTCATCTCCTATTTTTTGTTGTTACCTGCCCGACAGGCTGTTCGGAGCAGGCATTTACATGAGTGAAGGTGAGGTTGCTTAGTAGGTCTTTTCGCCAATAATCCCGGCGCGTTCCATCTTGCGATGGCAGGGTGGGTAATCCATCACGGCGTAGTGCTGTGTGCTGCGGTTGTCCCAGATGGCGATGCTGTTGGGCTTCCAGCGCCAGCGCACCTGATACTCCGGAATGTTGGCCTGGCTGGTCAGGTAGCGCAGTAACTCGGACGAGCCCTGGGTGAAATCCTGGCCGAAACGCACCCGTGCGGGCGTGTGGAAGTTGGTGAAGTGCGTCGTGAACGAATTGACGAACAGCACCTTCTCGCCCGTCTCTGGATGGATGCGCACCACTGGGTGCTCAGCGTCCGGGTACTGGGCCTTGAGCGCCAGGCGCTTTTCGATCGGCATGTTCGCGCCAAAGGTCGCCTCGATGCTATGACGGGCACGAAGGCCTTCGATCCGCGCTTTCACGTCGTCCGGCAAATGCTTGTAAGCCAACACCATATTGGCCCACATAGTGTCACCACCGACTGGCGGGCACTCCAGGCAACGCAGCACGCTGCCCAGCGGCGGCGCCTCGCGCCAGGTGGCGTCGGTGTGCCAGGAGTTCTCATACCGATCAGGCGGGCTGTCCGGGCTTTTGTAGACCTGTACCAAACCTGGGTAATCCGGATGGCTGCCGATGACCGGGTGATCCTCCAGTTCGCCGAAGCGGCGGGCAAAGGCCACGTGCTCGGCACGGCTGATGTCCTGGTCGCGCAGGAACAGCACGCGATGCTTGAGCAATTGGACGCGGATCTCGGCGAACAGGTCGGCGTCATGGATGGCATCGGCAAGGTTGACGCCAATCAGCTCTGCGCCAATGCTGCAGGTAAGTTGTTCGACTTGCATGACCAACGCCCTCCTTAGATGACGAAGATTGATGAGCCGGTGGTCTTGCGCGACTCCAGATCGCGGTGAGCCTGCACAGCGTCTTGCAAGCTGTAGTGCTGGTTGATCTCGATCTTGATCTTGCCGCTGCCGACCAAGCCGAACACTTCACCGGCCAGTTCGGCCTTCTCTGCCGGGTCGGCGATGTAATCGGCCAGTGCCGGGCGAGTCATGAACAGCGAGCCTTTCACCGCCAGTTGCGCCGGGCTGAAGGGCGGAATCGGACCGGATGCAGTACCGACGCAGACCAGTAGGCCACGACGTTTGAGTGAGTCCAGCGACCCTTCGAACGTGCTCTTGCCAACACTGTCGAACACCACGTTGACGCCAACGCCATCGGTCAACTCACGCACGCGCTTGGCCACATCCTCGTGGCTGTAATTGATCACATGATCGCAACCATGGGCACGGGCGAGTTCCGCCTTGGCCTCGCTGGACACGGTGCCGATTACATTCAGGCCCTGTAGCTTGGCCCACTGCGAGACAATCAGGCCAACGCCGCCGGCGGCAGCGTGCAGCAGGATGCTGTCACCGGCCTTGAAGTCATAGATGCGACGCATCAGGTACGCAGAGGTCAGTCCGCGCATGGTCATGGCCGCCGCGGTCTCGAAAGAGATATTTTCCGGCAGCTTGATCAGCGGTGCAGCCGGGATCAGGCGCTCCGTGCTGTAAGCGCCGAGGGTGTTGAGAAAGCCGGTGTAGGTGACCCGATCCCCGACCGACACATTGCTTACACCTTCGCCCACAGCCTCTACAACACCGGCGGCTTCCACGCCCATGCCATTAGGCATCGGGACTGGGTAAGTGCCGTTGCGGAAATAGGTGTCGGCATAGTTCAGACCGACGGCTACGTGACGAAGCCGAACCTCACCCGGGCCGGGATCGCCGACTTCTGTCTCTTCAAAGCGAAGAACCTCGGGACCACCGGTTTCGTAAAAACGTACGACTTGGGCCATGCTTTTTATTCTCCAATCAGCGTTCTGGGCGCACTACGGCGATTTGCGTTGATTGGAATGTAAGCCGCAGGCTGTCCGAGCGCTTCTCATCAGACGACAACGCCTTTTCATTTCATGACAAACAGTACGCTTGCGTGCGGTGCATCGTTCTGCCAGAGGCGCCTGAACACAAGGGTTCGCACAAAGCCTGCGGTGGGTGACTTATCCAGTGCCTCTCGATACCCTTGCGCACCTCAGCGCCTGACAGTGTTCCAGGTCAATCCACACGCCATCCAAACGAGCATGTCATGAAATCCCCTGCCGGCTTGCTGCTGACGGGTATAGAGCTGGACCGTGCCAGCTCCATTCCCCTTTACCGTCAACTCTATTTGCAGATTCGCAAACAGATTCTGTCCGGACGGCTTCAAGGGGGCGTGCGCTTGCCATCAACCCGGACCTTGAGCAAAGAGCTTGCGCTGTCGCGGATCACCATCCTCAATGCCTTCGATCAGCTGATTGCCGAAGGCTTTCTGGCGTCGCGGACCGGGGCCGGGACTTATGTGGGCAATGAGTGGGAAAGCCGTGGTATTGCCGACGATCAGCGGCAGCGCCAGCCTCCTCGCCTGTCCAATCTGAGCCAGTCCGTGCTGTCTCTGCGCAGCAATCATTTCCGAGGGGTTTCCTATGCCGGCTGGGACCCTGCAAGCCCCACCTCGTTCCTGCCCAGCCACAGCGCTTACGACGCGTTCCCGCAACCTGTCTGGAAGCGTCTGATGAACCGTCACCTGCACAAGCCAACCAAGGCCATGCTCGGCTACGGCGAACTGCAAGGGTATCTGGCCCTGCGCACAGCGATTGCCGACTACGTCTTTGATGCCCGGGGTATCGACTGCAGTGCCGAGCAAGTGGTGATCGTTTCCGGCGCCCAGCAAGCCTTTAACCTGCTGGGCATGTTGTTGCTCAATCCGCAGGACAGCGTGTGGATGGAGGATCCGGGGCATATCGCGGCGCGAATTGCGCTCCAGGCCCAGGGAGCCCGGGTGGTCCCATTGCGTATTGATGAACAGGGGATCGATATCCGCCAAGGCCTGGCCGAGTGCCCTGACGCCCGCCTGGTGTTTACCACGCCGTCGCGCCAGCATCCGTTGGGCGTCACCATGAGTTATGCGCGGCGTCAGGCGCTCATCGACTGGGCCGCGCACAACCAGAGCTGGATCATCGAGGACGATTGCGACAGTGAGTTTCGCTACAGCGGTCGCCTCCTCCCCGCGCTCTATGCCATGGACCCGTTGGCTCGAGTGATCTACGTAGGGACGTTCAGCAAAGTCCTTTTTCCCTCCCTGAGACTGGGCTACGTGATACTGCCGCCGGCCTTGGTCGAACCGTTCTGCACCCTGCGGGCGGTCATGGATCGCAGCCCGCCCACGCTCCTGCAGGCCACGACTGCGGACTTCATGCGCGAAGGCCACTTCCTCGGACACATCCGCCGCATGCGTACGCTGTACCAGGCCCGTCAGGCCGCACTGGTTGAGCAACTGCAACAGCGTCTGGGCAGTTTCTTCACCCTCACCCCGGTGGAAGCCGGCATGCATCTGATCGCGTGGCTGCCACCCGAGCTCGATGACGACGCCATCGCCAAGGAACTGGCCCGGCACAATGTTCACACCTATGCCCTGAGCGACTACTGCCTTGAGCATGTCCTGCCACCTGCTCTATTGATCGGTTTTGCCGGCACGCCAGAGGACAAGGCCGAGGAGCGCGTCGAAGCACTGGCTCAGGCGCTGATCAAAATGGGGCACCTGCGCCAGGAACCTGTCAGGTGAGCAGAGTGGTCTTATCATTTAAATAATAATGGATCTATCGAGAGTTCCTGTCTGGCGCGATAAAGGCTGCGCCGGTAGACCCGGTGTCTGAACCAGGAATGACTCGAATGAACAATAATATCCAGGAACGATTCAATACCTTGCTGAGCCACAAGGCTGGCGAGGCCGGGGCACCTCCCGCACTCACTGAAGCACTGGCCCGACAGCTGCTCGATCGCCTCGGCCAGCTGCGCTTGTTTGCCCATGCCTATCCCCTGCTGACCAACCTCACCCATGGTCGCGTCACGCCGGCCGACCTGTTGGACTTCGCCTATCGCCACGAGCTGCAGGGGCTGAGCCTGCACTTGCTCGACGGCGAGGAAAACAGCCTGAGCCAAATGACACCCGCGCAGCTTCAGGTCTTTGCTGACAAAGCCACGGCGCTCGGACTGGATGTGCACCTGGAAATCAGCAGCACACTGAAAAAAGATGTCGATCAGGTGATCGCCATTGCCAAAGCTCTGGGCACCCGAAACATACGTGTTTACTCACGCTACGAGGGGACGCTGTCTCAGGTCATGGACGTGATCGAGTCAGACCTGCATTACCTCGCGCAGCAGGCAGACGAGCATGACCTGTTCTTCGACTTCGAGCAGCATGAGGAACTCAAGAGCACCGAGATCGCGCAACTGCTGAACCGCCTCAACCACCCTCGGCTGCATGCCTTATTCGACTTCGGCAACATGATCAATGCCTGCGAACAGCCCCTGCAGGCGCTCCGTACCCTGGCGCCACACATACGCCAGACCCACCTCAAGGGTGTGCGCATCGTCCCCGAGCAAAACGGATTCGGCCATTACGGCGTGCTGCAGGGCTGTGACGAAGACGACCTGCCCAACGCACGCATGTTGTTCGAATTGTTGATGCTCGGCGAATCAACCCCGCAAGTGATCGCGTTCATCCTTGAGCAGGAAAATCACTACGTTGCCCCGGCGTTCCGCCAGACCTTTGAGGCTGTCGACCCGTTCATTGCGTACCGGGAAATGAGTGAAACGGCGCTGCCAGGCGGCTACTCACTTGAGCGAATGTTGGCCGATGAACACCGTTGGGCAAACAACCAGGTCGCGTATGTACGAAGCCTGATGGCTGAGTTCCGAACCCTGGCCGAGCTGACCCTGGGCAACCGCACAAACGCCTGAACCTGACGTTACTACCCGATTACGCCTGGAGAACAATAATGACAACTCGTGACAAGGCCAAATGGCTCAGATTCCTGACTCTCATCCTCGGTGGCGGCACCATCTACAAACTGGCGAACCTCAAAGACGCTTTCTATGTCCCCATGCAAGAATTCATGGGCCTTACCCATACTGAAATCGGCTTGCTGCTGAGCGCCAACGCCATCATCGCCACCGCGCTTTTTGTCGTCGGTGGCCTGCTGGCGGACCGATACGACACACGCAAGCTGATTCCTATCGGTCTGCTCGGCACCGGCAGCCTGGGGCTCTACCTGGCGACCTTTCCGCCCTTCAGCAACCTGCTGATCGTGTTCAGCCTGCTGGCCGTCTGTGCCGACTGCATCTTCTGGCCCTCACTGCTCAAAGCCATCCGCAACCTGGGCGACGACAAGGAACAGGGGCGGTTGTTCGGGCTTCTGGAAGGCGGGCGTGGCGTCGTTGATACCGTGGTCGCCTTTTCTGCCCTGGGCGTCTTTGTCGCTATGGGCTCCGGTGAGAGTGGTCTGAAATCGGCGATCCTCTTCTACTCGGTCATCGACATTCTTGCCGGAACCCTGACCTGGTTCCTGCTCAAGGGCGCCAGCGTGCAGTCGACTGCCAAGCCAAAGAACGGTTTGTCGAACCTGCTCGAGGCCATCAAGGTGCCGGGTATCTGGCTGGTCAGCCTCAACGTGTTCATGGTCTACATCGTGTACTGCGGCCTGACCTATTTCATTCCCTACCTCAAGGACATGTACGAACTGCCCGTGGCACTGGTGGGCGCTTACGGCATCATCAATCAGTATTTCCTCAAGATCCTGGGCGGTCCTGCCGGAGGCTTCATTGCCGACAAGCAGTTCAAGAGCACCAGCCGCTATCTGAAATGGGCATTCCTGGCTCTACTGCCACTCATGGGGGTGATCATGCTTATCCCTAAAAACCACGATTTCATCTATGCGGGCATGGCCGCCACCCTCTCCTTCGCGCTCATCGTGTTCTCCATGCGCGGCGTGTTCTGGGCGCCCATGGGTGAAGTCGGCATTCCCCAGCACATCACAGGCTCAGCCTTCGGTATTGGTTGCCTGATCGGGTACGCACCGGGCATGTTCGCTTACGTCATCTATGGCGCGATCCTCGACCATTTCCCCGGTCAGCAAGGCTACAACTACGTCTTCAGCTTGATGAGTGTGTTGGCCATTCTTGGGTTCATGGTGTCCAGCCTGCTATATCGGGCAGTCCGGAATAACTCCACCACCACCGGCGAAGTTAGCGCAGCGCAAACCTGAACATCGTCCTGGTAACCAGGAAGAGGCCTGCGAAATGCCTCTTCCTGGAAGAGTTTCTGATTCAGGCTGATCAATCTTGTGAGCACAATCACTTTTTCCTCTCTCATGAACAATTTTAGTGAACAGGCATTTGGCGCTCTTTGATTAAGCGTTCAATTCGCTCGTTGTACCGGATCGATGGGTGCATCAGTACTCCCCGCCTTGCCAGGTCAGTAAACAGTGCGCTCTGACTGTGCACGATGAAACTTCCCAATTTCAAAAAGAACGTGCAGGACATAGACGAGTAATCGGCAAAACAGGCCGCGGGCGTAGGTGTTTGCGCAGGGTAGCGATCGCCGAGCCTGATTCTGGAGAGGTACCGTTAGAAAAATACCCCTAAGGTATCAAGCCATACTATCTCGATATTAGACTGTCTAAAAAACAGAGGTGAAACTAGCTGCAATTACAATAATACCTAGAGAGTATGATCATGGTCCGTGCCTGCGAAAACGTTCCGACAGTGTCCTCATCAACCTTCAGCGCAATGATTGGGTGACGAACATGCAACCCACCTCGTCCTGGATCGTCCTTTCCATTACCGGCATCTACATGCTCAGCCTTGCGCTGATCAGTTTCGGCGTTCGCCGGCATTCGCGTAGCGCTAATAACTACACCACCGGCGGCGGGCACTTCCCTGCATTCTTGATCGGCTTTCTGATGTTGTCGGAATTCATCGGTACGGCCGTCAGTATTGGTACTGCCCAGACGGGTTTCAAAGTCGGGATATCCGCCGCTTGGAACCTCTTCGCTCTGGCGTTGGGCTTTGTGTTGTTCGCTTGGCTGCTGGCGCGCAAATATAAGGAGCTGGGCGACAACACCATCTCCGGCGTGCTGGCGCGCAACTATGGGCAAAAAACCCGTTTCGCCACATCGATCATCACCATCTTCGCCCTGGAAATCGTCGCGGTTTCGATCTATGCCAGCGGTGGTGCCGTTCTGGCCAGCGTGCTGCAAGTGGATCGGACGCTGGCGATCATTATCGTTGGTGTCGTGTCGGTGCTGTACGTCAGTATCGGTGGCATGCGCTCAGTCATCTACACCAACTTCGTACACGCCAGTCTCAAATACCTCGGGGTCGCGTTGGCGCTGTGGTTCGGCCTGAAACAGGTTGGCGGGATCAGCGCGTTACAGACTCAATTGCCGCAAAGCATGTTCGACTGGACCGCCATTGGCTGGGGTCAGATCATCGCCTGGATGATTGCCGGTATCGGCTCGATCTTTTCCACCCAATACGTGATTCAGGCTGTGAACACTGTCAGCCACGCAGGCAAAGCTCAGCGTGCGTGCTTCTATTGCGCGATCCTGATGATCCCGTTCGGCATCGGCGCGGCACTGATCGGCATGTGCAGCGCGGTGTTGTTCCCGGCAGTCGATTCGCTGCAAGCGTTCCCGCGCCTGATCGCCAGCATGGACCAACTGACTGCCGGTTTAGTGGTCGCAGGTTTGGCAGGCTCGCTGTTCGGCACCATCTCGGCGGTCAGCATGGGCTCGGCCACGTTGTTGCTGCGCGACTTCTACGAGCCATGGTTCAACCCGGAAAAAAACGACGTCAAATCCCTGCGTTTTGTACGCTTGGCTACCATCGCCGTCGGCCTGTTACCCATCGCACTGGCCCTGACCTCCGATAAAGTACTGATGATTGCCTTCCTCGGCAAAGCCCTGCGCGCCTCTCTGGCGGTGCTGGTGCTGATGGTGTTCTACGCACCGAAATTCGGCACCGCCACCGCCGCGTTTCTGAGCATTATCGCCTCCTTGGTTGCCACCGTTGGCTGGTTCCTGGCAGGCAACCCGTGGGGCATCGACAATGCCTACATCGCCCTTTTCACTCCACTGGTGATCATGAGCATCAGCCACCTTACGCGACGCGGTACACCGCCCGAGCAGGTTGGGCCGGTGGTTGTAGACTTGAAATCGTGAGGCGGCGCGGATTGCCTGCCAGACAAGGCGCTCTCGTATAGTCGATGATTTCGATCTAGAGCCTGTCCCGTCCTGAATAAGGTTTACACCTTCTGGGGCCAATCAGCTTCCACGACCGGGGTATCGACTGTCATGAATCGACGGCTGACGGTCCCATACAAGGTCCATCCGAGCATGGTGACAATACCGCCCAGCATCATTGCATCGGCACCGGCGCTATACAGCGCGTAGTAGCTATAAGCAGCTGCGATATAGGCGATACCATTGGCAAACAGGGCTTTACGGGGAGTAACCCCGGCAGCCTTCTGGATCGTCATCAGCGCCGCCATCGACATCAAGTAAGGAACCAGATTGGTCACTACCGCCAGGTTGACGATCATGTCGAACTGTTTGCTCAGGTCCGGGCTGATGGTCATTAGCGTCAACGCGGTCTGGCAAACCACCAGCACCAGCATACCGGCGATGGGTGTGCCGGACGCAGTGGTCTTGGCGAATATCTTCAGGAAATAGCCGACATCGGCTGAGCTTTTGAAGACCTGAGCAATGGTGAACTGCCAGCCGAGCAGCGAACCGATACAGGCCATAATCATCAGCCCCATGATGATGTTGCCCACCAGCGGCGTGAACATGGTGGCGAACGCCAGCCCGAACGGTGCGGTGGAGGCAGCAAGCTCCATGTTCGGCACAATCCCGGCAATCACGTTAGTCGACGCGATATAGATGACTGCCGCACCGATGGTCCCGCCCAATACGGCGATTGGCACGTTACGCTCGGGGTTTTCCACGGCGTCGGTGTTCGCGCACGCCGATTCGAGGCCAAGAAAGGCCCACAGGGTAATCGAGATCGATGCGCCGACGGCTTGGAACAACGGGGTGTCGTGGGGGTTCCAGGCAGCGACATACAGCGCTGAGTCGAACCAGTACCAGCCCAGCACCGACACCCCCAGCACCGGGATAATGACACCCATGATGGTGACATTACCGATCTGACCGGTGACGCGCGGGCCGCCGAAGTTGGCGATCGTCGTCAACCACAGCAGCACCACGGTTGCCACCGCGACACCGATGGGTGTCAGCGTCACATGGAACAGCTCCGTCGCATAACCCACCGCCGTAATCGCGATGGCAACGTTGGCAATCAACAGCGATACGCCATAGGTGTAGTTGGACATGAAGTTTCCGGAGCGACCAAACGCGTATTCGGCGTAACCCCCCATGCCGCCAGGCTTGCGGCTGAAACGTCCACATTTAGCGAAGGCATAGGCCAATGCCAGCGAGCCAAGTGCAGTCACAATCCACGAGAAAATCGATATCGTGCCCACTTGCGCCAGCTTGGACGGCAGCAGAACGATGCCCGACCCCAACATGTTGATGGCCGTCAGCACGGTGAGTTGCACCACGCTCATCTTCTTCACAGTAGTTCCCATATTGCACTCCAAAAGCGCCCCTTCCCGAGGCGCTGCATTGCGGATAGACGAATACCGGGATGACTTTCCAGTGTCCTTTCAGGACCTATTTACTGCTTGATCACGTACCCATAAGCTCGAATACGACCGCTCTCTTCCGTCTTGAGGTAGACACCCTGCAGTTCAGGATTGAAACCAGGCAACCGATTGATTGCATCTTGCAGTGCCAGGAAATAGCTCAGCACCGCACCTGACCACACTTCACCCGGGACCACACACAGGACGCCTGGCGGATAAGGCAGCGCACCCTCGGCAGCGATCCGACCCTGGGCGTCCTCGAGCGCGATCAGTTCCACTTTGCCGCGCACGAACTCAAGATTCGCCTCGCGGGGGTCCATTACCACTGTGGGCATGTGAGCCTTGCGGAACATGTCCTTTTGCAATTGTTTGACGTTGTGTCGAGCATAGAGCTCGTGCATTTCCTGGCACAGCTGGCGGATGCTGTAGTCCTTGTAACGGGCCTCATGGGCGCTATAGACACCCGGCAACACCTCGGCCAGTGGCGCGTCCTCCCTGATAAAGCGCTCGAAGCGAGCGATCTGCGCGACCAGGTGCTGCATCTTGGCTCTGCTTTCGGCCGGTGTGAGCAAAAACAGAATGGAGTTCAGGTCACTCTTTTCCGGAACGATGCCGTACTGGCGCAGGAACGTGGCAAGGACCCCGGCGTGGATGCCGAACTCCGTGTATTCGCCCGTCGTCGCATCAATGCCTGGTGTGGTGAACAGCAATTTGCACGGATCGATGAAGTATTGATTCTCGGTATAGCCCTCGAAGGCGTGCCAACGCTCCTCGGGATGAAACATGAAAAACCGCAAATTATTGGCGATTTCATCGGTTGGATAGTCCTGCCAGTAACGGCCATTAATGGTCGGTGGCACGAACGGCCGGATCAAGGTGCAGTTATCCACCACCAGTTTGCGGGCTTCAATGCCCGCGCGGACGCATTCATCCCAAAGCCGGTGACCACTGCGACCGCTGTGCATCCGCGCATTGACATCGAGTGAGGCAAACAGCGGATAAAACGGGCTGGTGGAAGCCTGGGCCATGAACGCGTTGTTCAGGCGATGATGGTTGCAGTAGCGATCCTGGCCCTTGATGTGGCGATCCTTTTTGTGGATCTGCGACGCCTGGGAGAAGCCGGCCTGTTGCTTGTGAATCGACTGCGTTACGAATATGCCGGGATCGTTTGGCCCCAGTTCGAGCAACATCGGCGAGCAGTCCTTCATCATCGGAATGAACTGCTCATAGCCGACCCACGCTGAGTCGAAGAGGATGTAGTCACACAGATGCCCGATGGTATCTACCACCTGCCGGGCGTTGTAGATGGTGCCGTCGTAGGTGCCCAACTGGATGACGGCCAGCCGGAACGGCCGGGGCTCGTTGGCTTTGTCTGGCGCAACCCGGCGCAACTCGTCGCGTAGATAAGTTTCGTCAAAACAGTGAGCATCTATACCGCCGATGAATCCGTAGGGGTTACGCGCCGTTTCCAGGTACACCGGTGTAGCGCCGGCTTGAAACAAGGCGCCCTGATGGATTGATTTGTGATTATTGCGATCGAACAGCACGACATCGCCCGGGGTCAGCAAGGCATTGGTCACGACCTTGTTCGACGCCGAAGTCCCATTCAAGACGAAATAGGTTTTGTCCGCGTTGTAGATTTTCGCGGCACGCTTTTGCGCTTCCAGAGGCGCCCCTTCATGGATGAGCAGATCGCCCATTTCCACGTCGGCGTTACAGCGGTCGGCACGAAACAGCGTCTCGCCAAAGAACTCGAAAAATTGTCGACCCGCGGGGTGTTTGCGAAAGAACTGCCCGCCCTGATGCCCCGGGCAGGCAAACGTCGAGTTGCCCCGCTCGACATAATGTTTGAGTGCACCGAAGAAAGGCGGAAGCAATGCCTCCTCGTATTGACTGGCCGCTGTTTCCAGTTTGTCGCCGTAGTACTCGGCTTTATCAGTGCCCAGGTCGAATACCCCGCTGATTTGCAGCAGGACATGTTCAATGCTCGGCAGGTTTTCGCGAGACAGTTCGTCTTCGGCGCAAACAGCAAAGAAGATAGGAATATCGAATCCCGATCGACTGATGACATCGAGTAAACCGTTTTGAACATCCACGCCGGTAATAACCGCAGCGGCAACATCCGTCAGATCGGTTTGGGAAAAGTCCACCACTTCGCGCGAAGTCAAAAAACTGCTACGTGAGGCCGCGTTTGCGGCCACTTTTAGTTTATTCACCAATCTTCACTCCATTGAAAGGTCTGAGCGCCTTATGACGCTGCCTGTGTATCGGATGTTATGCAGCGGACCAGATAACGCCCCTCCTCCACTTCGACACCATGGGTGTCATGGGTGAAACCGGGGAAGCGCCGGTCATAATCTTCCAGTGCCTTGAGGTAACCGAGTAACGGGCCATCGGCTGCGCCTGCGTTCTCGCCCGGCATCAACAACGGAATACCCGGCGGATAAGGCACGACGCCAGTGGCCACGGTACGCCCCGCCAATTGTTCGAGGGGCACAATCTCCACATTGCCGCGTACCAGTTGCTCATAGGCCATGACCGGGCTCAGATCAGGTACCGGTAGCGTCGAAAATGCCCGAGACATGGTTTCGGTGGTACGCAGCTCGGCCATCGCGGCAAACATGTTTTCACAGAGGTCACGCAGGCCCATGCCCCGATAACGTTGCGGATGAGCGGCCAATAGCCCGGGCAGTACTCGATCCAAAGGGGCGTTGGCGTCGTAATCACGCTTGAAGTCGAGCAATGTATTGACCAGCGTGCCCCACTTGCCCTTGGTCACGCCAATGGAGAACAGGAACAGAATCGTGAAATCGGTGGTTTTCTCGGCCACGATGCCCTGCCGGTCCAGGTAGGCCGTGACGACCAGGGCAGGTATGCCCTGCTCGCTCATGCCCCCGCCAGGCAGAATGCCCGGCGTGGTGATCGATACCTTGATCGGGTCGAGCAGGCAGTAGCCATCCTCGATGTCACCAAAACCATGCCAGGCCGCGCCAGGCTTGAGGATCCAGCAGGCCGGATCGTTCGCCAGCAACGCCTCATCGGCGGCATGAAAAGGCATTGTCTGGCCGGTATCGGGATGGGTCACCGTATCCGGTTGCCAGACATTGAAAAACCACTCGTCCCTGTCCTGGAACTCTCCATTAAGCCGGGCCAGCATGCGCCGGAACGCAATCGCCTCGCGAATGGCATCCCCGGTCAGGGCCTTGCCGCCCGGGCCGTCCATCATCGCAGCGCTGACATCGTTGGAGGCGATGATCGCGTAATTCGGCGAAGTCGAGGCATGCATCATGAACGACTCATTGAACCGCGCATGATCGATGGGACGACGTCCGTCACGGATATGGATCATCGAGGCCTGGGACAGCGCTGCAAGCAATTTGTGAGTGGACTGGGTGGCGAAAACCGTCGGCCGGTCCGGGCTGTAATCGGCCGGCTCACCATGCATGGCGAAACGTTCGCGGTAAATCGGGTTAAAGCGTGCATAGCCAAACCAGGCTTCGTCGAAATGCAGTCGGTCGACGCTTGCACCCAGCAGCTTCTCGACGCGCGACACGTTGTAGCAGAGGCCGTCGTAGGTAGAGTTGGTGATGATCGCGTGCATCGGTGTCGGGTCGACCCCTTCACTGACCAGCGGGTTGCTCGCGATGCTCTCGCGGATGGCGTTGACGGTCAGGTGCTGAGGCGGTATCGGCCCGATCAGGCCGTAATGGTTACGCAACGGGATCAAATAAGTCGGAACCGCCCCGGACATGGTCATGGCGTGCTCGACCGACTTATGACAGTTGCGATCGCAAAGGGTGACCTGGCCGCGGGTCACGCTGGCCATCAGGATCACGCGATTGGAGGTCGAAGAGCCGTTGGTGACATGGTAGGTGCGATGGGCGCCGAAGACCCTGGCCGCATACACTTCGCTGGCGCCGATGGGCCCGGAATGATCGAGCAATGAGCCCAGTTCACCGACGGAAATCGACAAGTCGGAACGGAACAGGTTTTCGCCAAAAAAATCAAAGAACGCGCGACCCGCTGTCGACTTCAGAAAGGCTGTGCCCCCCGTGTGCCCCGGGGTGTGCCAGGAGTATTCATAGACTTGAGAAAAGCGCACCAACGCGCCGAACATCGGGGGTAATGCACCGTCTCGATAACGCTGGATGGCGGCGATAATTCGCCCGCCGATAAAGACGCTGGTGTCTTCCAGTAGCCAGATGAAATCGTCCGATTTCTGCATGGCATCGAGAGGAATGGTGGCGGCACTGCTGCGGTCGGCCAGAAGGAAAATGGGCACTGTTTCGCTGCGTTCGCGCACCGCATTGAGCACGCTGATTGCTATCTCGTGGCTGTCGTCGAGGCTCAGGTCCCAATCGAGCAGCACACATTGCACCATCGGGTCGGAATGGATGATGGCGATAGCATCCAGTGCCGATTGCGCCAATATGACTTCTACCTGACGCCCTTCCAGTACCTCGGCCAACTCTCGCACCGCGCGGCCAGCAGCCGTATTGGCAGAAAGTTCTTCATGGATGAGCAGGGCTTTCATGCCCAGACGTCGTTGCTGTTTGAGGGTCATCGTAACGTCCATATTAATTAGATGAGGCTCGGATTGACTCGAGATTCGAGTCCCGTGGTCAATGGTGGAGATACACTTACAAAAATTGTGGTCTGCGCGAGACGTTTACACCCTATTACTAAAAAGTGCCACCTTTGGCCTGTTGCTCCAGATGCAGCTGCAGTTGCGGATCGAGTTTGAGCTGGTAAGCCAGTTCGTCCAGGTAAGTCCGTTCGGCGTCTTGTTGGTCGTCCACCAGCATGACACTGGCCAGGTACATTTCCGCGGCCATGGCCGGGTTCTGCGCGGACTGCGCAACATCAGCCGCGTCCAGCGGGTGAGCGACTTCCTCATCCAGCCTGCGTCATCGATGCCTGGCCGGCCCGTAGTCATTGTTCGAGCAGATCGCTGGTGTTCATGCCAACGCCCTCATCAATAAGCGTTACCCGGACACGCAACGATAGCCCTCGCACACACTTGCGCAGTGACCGTCTGGCTGATGTGAAACACGATAGATACAGGGGGTTAGGCGATTTCGGGCGCCTTGAACATTTAGGTCGACGTTGCTTTGGCGAGTCGATTGCCCATAGCGGGTTCCTCACAACAGTCCAAGCTGCAGGCGAGCCACATCGGACATGCGGCTTTGATCCCAAGGCGGCTCCCAAACGATCTCGACGTCGACCTCGCTGACCCGGGGGAGGGTCTGGACCCTCGCGCGCGCCTCCTCCTTCAGCACGTCGCCCATCCCGCAGCCGGGCGCGGTCATCGACATCTTGATCTCGACGCGCTGGCCGCCGTCGGCGAGCGGTCGGGTTGTGCATTGGTAGATCAGCCCGAGATCGACCACGTTGACCGGAATCTCCGGGTCGTAGACGGTGCGCAACATGTCGAGCACCTGCTGGATGTCGAAGGCGCCGCTCGCCGCCGGTTGACCGCTGGCCTGGGGCCGCCCGCTCTGGGGAACATCCAACCCCAAGGCATCGGCATCAGCGGCGGCAATCCGCGCCAACCGGCCTCCGGCGATCTGAACCGTGAAGCTGCCACCGAGTGCCTGGGTCACCACCACGCGCTCACCGCGCCCCAGCTGCAACTGCTCGCCGCGCGGAATCAGGGTCGCTGCGCAATCGCGCGTGAGCTCGATTGGCTGGGGACGGTCCGGCTGGTTCGGGTTGTCGAACTGAAAGCCCGCGCCGCGCAGTTCAGAGACGAAGTCGATGGACAGGCCATCGGCTCGCTGTGCGCTCGCAGGGTCGAGCAACAAGCTGATCCCGCCCGTTTCGACGGTGATATCGCCCTCGGCACCGGGCTCGAAGAGCAACTCATGGGCGAAGCGCTCGTCGATCTTGAGTCGCACCGAGTCCCCGCTTTCATCCACCAGGGCGGCGCGCAAGATCCGCCGCGCCGAGTCGCGGAGGTGAATGCTGGGGCTGGGGCTGGAGCTGGATAGATCGGCTGCCATGGCTTACTCCGTCGAGACCTGTGAGCCGCCGCCTTCGAGGGCGCTGCGCAGCGTGTGCCAGGCCAGGGTTGCGCACTTGACCCGCACCGGGAACTCCCATACCCCCGAAAGCACCGCGAGTTTGCCGAGCTCCGCGGGCGTCACCTGGGCGTTCGGCCCTTCGGTGAGCAGCGTATGCACACGGGCAAAGAGTGCCAGCGCCTCCTCCGGTTTCTTCCCCTTTACCGCCAGGGTCATCAAGGAAGCCGAGGCCTGGGATATGGCGCAGCCGGCCCCCTGGAAGGCGATGTCCGCGATTACACCGTCCGCAAGCTTGATATAAATCCGGAGCTGATCGCCGCACAGTGGATTGAAGCCCTGCGCTGTAGAGGTAGCGTCCAGGAGCTCGCGAAAATTGCGCGGCCGCTTGCCGTGGTCAATGACAACGTCCTGGTAGAGGTCACGCAGTTCGTCGTTGCTCATCGAAAGACCTCCTGGACCTTGGCCAAACCTGCCACCAGTGCATCGATATCGTGCTCGGTGCTGTAGCAGCCGAGCGAGGCGCGGGCGGTGGCGGCTACACCGAAGCGGTTCATCAAGGGCTGTGCGCAGTGGTGCCCGGTGCGAATGGCGATCCCCTCGCGGTCGAGAATGGTACCGATATCGTGCGGATGGATGCCGTCGAGGACGAACGAGAGAACGCCGACTTTCTGCGCGGCGGTGCCGATGAGCCTGAGGCCGGGCACCGCCGCAAGCGCCTTCTGCGCGTAGGCCAGCACGGTCTGCTCGTGGGCGGCGATGGCCGCTGGCCCCAGCTCGCCGAGGAAGTCGACCGCCGCGCCGAGGCCTATGGCACCGGCCATGTTCGGCGTCCCGGCTTCAAACTTGTACGGCGGTTTGTTGTAGACGGTCTTCTCGAAGCTGACCGAGAGGATCATGTCGCCGCCGCCCTGGTAGGGCGGCATGGCTTCGAGCAGCTCACGGCGGCCGTAGAGCACGCCGATGCCGGTGGGGCCGTACATTTTGTGGCCCGACAAGGCGTAGAAGTCGCAGCCCAGTACTCGCACGTCGACCTTAAGGTGGGGGGCCGCCTGGGCGCCGTCGACCAGCACGCGTACGCCTCGGGCGTGGGCAAGGTCGACAATGCGCCGGATCGGGTTGATGGTGCCGAGCACATTTGAGACATGGGTGACGGCCACCAAGCGGGTCTTGGGCCCGATCAGCCGTTCAAGCTCATCGAGCAGAAGTTCGCCGGCATCGTCGATGGGCGCTACCCGCAACCGGGCGCCGGTCTGCTCACAGAGCATCTGCCAGGGCACAATGTTCGAGTGGTGCTCCATGGCAGTGATCAGCACCTCGTCGCCCGCGCGGACCTGAGCCTTGCCATAGGTTTGCGCCACGAGATTGACCGCCTCGGTCGTGCCGCGGACGAAGACGATCTCTTCGACGTGCTCGGCATTGAGGAAGTGCTGGACCTTGGCCCGAGCCTTCTCGTATTCCTCAGTAGCGCGCACGGAGAGGTAGTGCACGCCACGGTGCACGTTGGCGTTCTCCTTTAAAAAGAAGTGCGACATGGCATCGATGACTGCCTGTGGCTTCTGACTGGTCGCGGCGCTGTCGAGGTAAATCAGCGGCTTGCCATAGATCGTCTCCGCGAGGATCGGGAACGCCTGACGCACGCCCTCGACGTCGTAGCCTGGCGCAAGGTCGAGCGGTTTCGATAGTCTTTGAAAGCTGTTTTCGAGGTCACTCATGCCGACATCTCCAGGCCCCGCAGCTGCGCGGCGACCAGTTGCTCCACATGGGCCCGCAACGGCTCCAGGTGAATGAGTTCCAGCATCTCGCTGATGAACGCAAAGGTCAGCACGGATCGCGCTGCCGCAAGCGGAATCCCCCGCGAGCGCAGGTAGAAAATAGCCTGCTCATCCAGTTGACCGACGGCGGCACCGTGGGCGCACTTGACGTCATCGGCGAAGATCTCCAGCCGTGGCTGGGTGTTGACTTGGGCCAACTCCGACAACAAAAGATTCTTGTTGGTCTGGCTGGCATCCGTCTTCATCGCACCCGGGCGCACGATGATCCGTCCGTCGAAGACCCCATGCCCGCGATCATCGATCACGCCCTTATAGAGTTCGCGGCTGGTGCAGCGCGGTGCCAGGTGCTCGATGATGGTCTGGTTGTCCAGGTGCTGCTTGCCCCGGGGCAGGTACAGACCGTTCAGGACCACCTGCGCGCCGGGCCCCTCAAGCACCACCCGAACCTCTTGGCGTGCCAGCGCCGCGCCGAGTGCAAAGGAGTGCGCGGCAAAGTGGCTGCCCTGGGCCTGGCGCACGCTGAGCAGCGCGACATGGAACGCCGCCGTGCTCTCGTTCTGCACGGTGTAATGATCGAGCTCCGCGTCCGCGTCGAGCACTACTTCGCTGACCGCATTACTGAGGTAAACCTCGCCCCCGCTGCCAACGTGGCTTTCCACCAACGTCGCGCGGCTGCCTGCCCCCAACCGCACCAAGGCGCGCGAATTCGTCACCCGTGGCGTGGTGCCCGGGTCCGAGAGGAACACCAGGTGGATCGGTTCTTTGACCGTCGTGTGGGCGGGTATCTGCACCAACGCCCCGTCCTCGGCGAGGGCCGCATTCAGTGCCGTGAAGGCCTGCGGCTGCGTGTGGAATGCATGGGCGAACAGAGCTTCGAGCGCCACGCTGTCGGCACGCAGCAGCGTCGCGAAATGGGTCACCTGAGTACCTGGAGGTAGCTCCTCAAGCACCGAAAACTCAGCGGCGAAATAGCCATTGACGAAGACCATTCGCGGGCCGCCATAGCCGCCGGCGAGCCGCTCGATGCTGGCGTCGGACAAGCCCCGGCTCGTGCCCCGCTCGGCTGGCTGGAAAGGGGTCTCCAGGATCGGCGCAACTCGCGTGTACTTCCAGGCCTCGTCCTTGGCCGTGGGAAAGCCTTGTTCGGCCACCCACTGAAACGCTTCGCGGCGCAACGCCTGCAGCCAGGCTGGATGCCGGGCATCGGCCCCGGGCTCGAGCCGAGCGAGGAACGCCGCGCTCGTTACGCTCGCCGCAGTGTTCATGGCGTGGCTCCGGGCGCTGGCGGGGTTTGCTCGTAGCTCGCATAGCCGTGCTTCTCAAGCTCGACGGCCAGGCTTTTGTCGCCGGACTGCACGATCCGGCCGTAGGCCATGACGTGGACGCGATCGGGGATTATGTAGTCGAGCAGCCGCTGGTAGTGCGTGATGACCAGCAGCGCGCGGTCTTTACTGCGCAGTGCGTTGACGCCGGCAGCGACGATCCGCAGCGCGTCGATGTCAAGGCCCGAGTCGGTCTCATCGAGGATCGCCAGTTTGGGTTCCAGAACCGCCATCTGGAAGATTTCGTTGCGCTTTTTCTCGCCACCCGAGAAGTCCACGTTGACGGAACGGTTCATGAAGCTCTGGTCCATCTCGACCAGCGCCATGCGCTCCTTGGCGAGCGCGAGGAAATCCAGCGCGTCAAGCTCCTCGAGCCCGCGCTGCTTGCGCACGGCATTGAGGGCCGTGCGCAGGAAGTAGAGGTTGCCGACGCCGGGGATCTCCACGGGGTACTGGAACGCAAGGAATATGCCGGCGACCGCGCGCGCTTCCGCCGGCATGGCGAGCAGATCCTGGCCCTCATAGAACACCTCGCCGCTGACCTCGTACGTCTCATGGCCCGCCAGCACCTGGGCCAGCGTGCTTTTGCCCGAGCCGTTCGGCCCCATGATCGCATGCACCTCGCCAGCGTTTATCCGCAACGTGATACCCCGCAGGATTTCGCGGCCCTCTACGCTGGCGTGCAAATTCTTGATCTCGAGCATGCTTCACCCCGGGCCTTAGCCCACGCAGCCCTCCAGGCTCACGCCCAGCAGTTTCTGGGCCTCCACCGCGAACTCCATCGGTAGCTCCTTGAGCACCTCGCGGCAGAAGCCGTTGACGATCATCGGCACCGCGTCCTCCGCGCTGATGCCGCGCTGCCGGCAGTAGAAGAGCTGCTCATCACTGATCTTCGAGGTGGAGGCTTCGTGTTCGACCTGGGCGCTCGGGTTCTTCACCTCGACATAGGGGAAGGTATGCGCGCCACACTGGCTGCCCAGCAGCAGGGAGTCGCACTGCGTATGGTTGCGGGCGCCGGTTGCGGCCTTCTGGATCTTCACCAGGCCGCGGTAGGTGTTCTGCCCATGACCGGCGCAAATCCCCTTGGAGAGGATGGTGCTGCGCGTGTGCCGGCCGATATGGATCATCTTGGTGCCGGTGTCCGCCTGCTGGTGGTTGGCCGTCAGGGCAACCGAGTAGAACTCGCCGACCGAATAGTCGCCCTGGAGAATCACCCCCGGATACTTCCAGGTGATGGCGGAGCCGGTCTCGACCTGAGTCCAGGATATCTTCGAGTGCGCGCCTGCGCATTTGCCGCGCTTGGTGACGAAGTTGAAGATGCCGCCGCGCCCTTGTGCATCGCCCGGGTACCAGTTCTGCACCGTGGCGTACTTGATCTGGGCGTTATCCAGCGCGACCAGCTCGACCACCGCCGCGTGCAGCTGATTCTTGTCGCGCATCGGCGCGGTGCAGCCCTCGAGGTAGCTCACGTAGGCGCCCTCCTCTGCGACGATCAACGTGCGCTCGAACTGGCCGGTATCCACGGCGTTGATGCGGAAGTAGGTCGACAGCTCCATTGGGCAACGCACGCCCTTGGGCACGTAGCAGAAGGAACCGTCGGAAAACACCGCCGAGTTCAGTGTGGCGAAGAAGTTGTCGCTGTAGGGGACGACCGAACCCAGGTACTTGCGCACCAGCTCTGGATGGTTTTGCACGGCTTCGGAGAAGGAGCAGAAGATCACGCCGACCTTGGCGAGTTTGTGCTTGAAGGTGGTCGCCACCGAGACCGAATCGACCACGGCGTCCACCGCGACGCCTGTCAGGCGCTCCTGCTCGGCGAGCGAGATGCCGAGCTTGCCAAACATCTCGCGCAGCTCGGGGTCGACCTCGT
The DNA here is from genome assembly GCF_057813935.1 of Pseudomonas sp. F220. Taxonomy (NCBI): domain Bacteria; kingdom Pseudomonadati; phylum Pseudomonadota; class Gammaproteobacteria; order Pseudomonadales; family Pseudomonadaceae; genus Pseudomonas; species Pseudomonas sp. F220. The sequence continues at coordinate 689 of NZ_JBVASJ010000050.1, read as the reverse complement.
CGAGGCTATTGGGCCCCGGCGTTTTCGGCTTGGGCGCCGAGTAATAGATGATGTCCTGGTAGTCGATGGGATCAAAGTGGACGTTCTGCCAGGTAGGCTCGCGCATCGTCAGCCAGTGGCGGTAAGCCTTCAGGCGCCAGTCGAGCAGCCACTGCGGCTCGTTCTTCTTCGTCGAAATCAGACGAATGACGTCTTCGTTGAGCCCGCGCGGTGCCGCGTCGCTCTCAATATCAGAGACAAAGCCGTACTTGTACGCCCGGCTGCTGAGTTCGCGGATCCTGGCATTGTCAGTGCTCATCGCTGATACCTCCTGCTTTTGGCAGGACGACTGGATCGTTTAACTATACTCCTTCCCTATCTTGCGGCGCGTGCGAGATCATCAAGATAGTAGCCTCCCACAAACAGGCCGGCCGGTAGGCCGCCTCGCTTTGGCTTTGGCTTTTGATCTACCCGCCCCTTCGGAGCGAGGGAACGCGGAGCTTTAGCGACGTGCCGTACGCTCGGGGCAAAGCCTTTTGCTTACTTTTCGCTGAGCCGGCATTCCGGCGTCTGGAAAAGTGAGACGCCGTAATTGGATGGACTCGCCCGCGCCGAGGCGTCAATGCGCCACGGGGGCAGTCTAAGAAGCCACCGACAGCGAGGGCGAATCCATGAAAAAGAATACGACGGTTAAACAGTCCCTGTCTTCA